>CBDTYC010000137.1:0-7172 GCA_965364495.1 uncultured Yoonia sp.
GCAAACTGGCGGCGTCATGCACCCAGCCGTCGGCAAGCGCCGCCTCTAGCCCGTGCGAATAGGCAAAACTGCCAAGCGGATAAGATGGCGACAGCCACTGGGTCAGCGAAAGGATCGCGTCAGTGGTCATGGGCCGTTGCCCCATGTGCATGACTATGTGTGCGGCCATGCCCGTATGCGCCGCCTTCTGGCGTAAATGGTTGCAGCGTCTTGATCAACTTCGCGCCCAGATGCGCAAGCATGTGGCCGATGACCGGATCATCTCGGATAATCAGCATATCAGGTAACATCTGGCAGGGCGTGTGACGGTTGCCAATGTGCCATGCAAGCTGCGTCAAGTTTGTACCTGTGATCTGTAACACAGGCTCGGGCGCGGCAACGATCCGGACATAGGTACCATCTGACAGGACGAGCGCATCACCGTGTTCAAGCGACGTGGTGTGCGGCAAGTCCACCAAAAAACCGATACCGTCGTCCGACGTTAGCATCTTGCGGCGCAAAAAGCGGGCATCGTAATCTAGGCTGCAGATCAGCGCCGGCCCTTCCCAAGTCCTCGCCTTCAAAATCGTCTGCGCAACCCTTTGCGCTTGGTTCTGCGCACCCATCAGAACAAGAAATAGCGCTGCGCCATCGGCAGCTCTGTCGCGGGTTCACAGGTCAGCAGTTCACCGTCCGCGCGGACCTCGTATGTTTCGGGGTGTACCTCCATCACGGGCAAAGCGTCGTTCAGGACAAGGTCCCGTTTGCCAATATTGCGGGTCCCTTCAACCGCGATTGTTTGCTTGGACAGCCCAAGGGACTCGCGGATGCCGTTTGCTTGGGCTGCGGCACTGACAAATGTCACAGCGTTGTGGCTGACCGCCCCACCCATTGCGCCAAACATCGGGCGTGAATAAACCGGCTGCGGCGTCGGGATCGAGGCATTCGGATCGCCCATTTGCGCACAAACAATCATGCCACCCATCAGAACCATCTCGGGTTTGACACCAAAAAACGCAGGACTCCATAGCACGAGATCAGCGCGCTTTCCTTCAGCAATCGACCCGATCTCGCGGCTGATCCCATGTGCGATGGCAGGATTGATCGTGTATTTTGCAATATATCGGCGCACACGAAAGTTATCGTTTTCGCCCGTTTCTTCAGGCAGTCGACCGCGCTGTTTTTTCATTTTGTCAGCCGTCTGCCATGTGCGCGTCAGAACCTCGCCGACGCGGCCCATCGCCTGACTGTCGGACGCAATGATCGAAAACGCGCCCATGTCGTGCAAGATATCCTCGGCGGCGATGGTTTCGCGGCGGATACGGCTTTCTGCAAATGCCACGTCTTCGGGGATCGACTTGTCCAGGTGATGACAAACCATAAGCATATCGAGATGCTCTTCCAGCGTATTGACCGTGAAGGGGCGCGTCGGGTTTGTCGATGAAGGAAGGACATTTGCGTCGCCGCATATCTTGATGATGTCCGGCGCATGTCCTCCGCCTGCCCCTTCGGTGTGGAATGCATGGATTGTCCGGCCAGCAATTGCAGCAACAGTGTTTTCGACAAAACCGCTTTCGTTCAGCGTATCGGTGTGGATCATCACCTGCACATCCATGTCATCGGCAACCGAAAGGCAGCAATCAATGGCAGCAGGGGTGGTCCCCCAGTCTTCGTGCAGCTTTAGCGCACATGCACCTGCATTTACCATCTCGACCAAAGCTTCGGGTTGCGAGGCGTTGCCCTTTCCGGACAGCCCGATATTCATCGGTACCGCATCGACAGACTGCAACATCCGTCCGATATGCCATGGACCGGGCGTACAGGTCGTGGCCAAAGTGCCGTGCGCAGGCCCCGTTCCGCCACCAAGCTGTGTCGTAATCCCCGAATGCAGGGCGTCTTCCATCTGTTGTGGACAGATAAAGTGGATGTGGCTGTCAAAACCACCAGCTGTCAGAATGCGGCCTTCGCCAGCGATGGCTTCGGTTCCCGGTCCGACAATGATGTCTACACCGGATTGCGTGTCAGGGTTGCCTGCTTTGCCAATCTTGTAGATGCGGCCATCACGCAGGCCGACGTCTGCTTTGTAAATACCGGAATGATCAACGATCAAGGCGTTGGTGATGACGGTATCAACCGCCCCCGCCGCGCGGGTGACCTGTGACTGCCCCATCCCGTCACGGATCACTTTGCCACCGCCAAACTTCACCTCTTCGCCATAGGTCGTGAGGTCTTTTTCAACCTCGATAATCAGATCGGTGTCCGCAAGGCGCACACGGTCACCGGTCGTGGGACCAAACATAGCCGCATATTCGCGGCGCGGGATTTGCGTCGGCATTTACAGGTCCCCCATGACAGCTGCGTTAAATCCAAAGATGCGGCGCGCGCCACCGATGGGTATCAGAGTCACTTCCCGCCGCTGCCCGGGCTCAAAGCGAACTGCCGTGCCCGCGGCGATATTCAGGCGATGACCACGCGCGGCGGTACGGTCAAAATCAAGCGCGCCGTTGCTTTCGGCAAAATGATAATGCGAGCCGATTTGCACGGGGCGGTCACCGGTATTGGCGACCATCAATCGTAGTTCTGTCGCACCTGCATTGATCGTCAGGCTACCCTCTTTAGGGAAAATCTCTCCGGGGATCATCGGGGGCTCCTATCTGATCGGGTTGTGGACGGTGACAAGCTTTGTGCCGTCTGGAAATGTGGCTTCGACCTGAACTTCGTGGATCATCTCGGCGATGCCATCCATGCATTGATCGCGGGTGATTATCTGCGCGCCGGCCGCCATCATATCAGCGACGGACCGTCCGTCGCGGGCGCCCTCGACCACTGCGTCGGTAATCAGGGCAATCGCCTCTGGATGGTTCAGCTTGACACCGCGCGCCAAGCGCTTGCGTGCCACCTCTGCGGCCATGGCGACCAGCAATTTATCTTTTTCTCTGGGGGTCAGTTGCATGGTCTAAAGTCTCCAGGTTCTGGGAACCGCAGCCCCCGAAAGTCGTTCGATGATGGGAATGAGGGTGCGGCGCAGCAAATAACTGTCTGCCGCCATGATACGGCCAACCAGCAAGTCGCCGGCCAGCAAAGATGCGCCACCTGTCGCTGGCAAAAGAGCGCGCACAGCGGACAACCGCATGTGGGCATCAGGTGCGGCATAGACGATATTCACCATAGCGATCATGCCCTGACCAATCGCAGGCCGCGCCAGTTGCGCCGCCACATTACCGTCAAGCGCAACGGCATCGCGGTAAACGGGTTGCCCGTCGCGCGTGACTGAAATCCGGTCACGAAAATTAGTGTCAGTCAGCGTCTCACCCATTGCTGCCCGCCCAAAAACAACGGGTTCGACCAAAAGAGCCTTGGCATCGCCTGCAAGTGAAACATCAAGACCGCGCTGCAAATTACTGCCATCAAACAATAATATTTCTTGTGGTAACCAACATAGAGATCCTGATGCTTGCACATCCAACCTTGTCGCGATCTGCCCGGTCTGACCGGGTTGCGCACGATACGCACGTTCTGCCGCTTGTGTGGTCAGCGTCATTTCGCTGCCCGCGCCCACGGTTGCCTCTATGGCGATGCTATCCCCGCCGGTCACACCACCCGAGGTATTGATCAACACCGCATCCAACGCCGAACCGCCGCGCGGAAACAACAAACGCAAGCAGCCCGACTGGTGCAAACCGTCAATCACGCTGGCAGAACCACGCCGCTTGGACGACAGCGTGACGCTACCCCTCGCGCGCGGTTGCAGTGCGTATTGATTGTCTAGCATGACTAAGCAGAACCCGTCCCGTTGGTTTCCCATTGGTAGACAGTGCTGCGCGGAATGCACAAGGTTCAGGCAGTTGACCAAGAACGACGTTTCTCAGGCCGCCTACAATATGGGCCAAATAAGCAATTTCGCCTATTTATTGGGCTGTTTAGTGGAAAGCCCCTCGTGGAATTATTTTAGGGTCCGCGCCAGGAACGCCTTTGTTTCCGCACGCTCCGGATGGGTAAAAAGCTGATCCGGCGGACCCTCTTCGACGATGCGCCCGTCCTTGAGGAAGCAAACCTTGTCCGCTGCTTGCCGGGCAAAACCCATTTCGTGCGTTGCAAGGATCATCGTCATGCCCTCTGCCTTGAGCATCAAGAGCACATCCAGCACTTCGCCCACCAACTGCGGATCAAGAGCTGAGGTGATTTCGTCAAACAGCATCACTTCGGGACGCATTGCCAACGCACGGACAATGGCGACGCGCTGTTGTTGGCCACCCGACAGTTGGTCCGGATAATTATGCATCCTGTCGGCAAGTCCAAACCGCGCAAACAGGGCTTCGACATCTGGGGCGACCTCTGCCCGTGTCTTGCCGTGCACGCGACGCGGCGCCAACATGGCGTTTTCTAGTGCGGTCATATGCGGGAACAGATTGAAGCTCTGGAACACCATGCCAATACGCGCCCGTACCCTTTGCGGGTTCAGGCCCGGCGCGGCGATGTCATCACCGTCTAACAGGATCGCCCCGTCTTCGACCGCTTCCAACAAGTTGATACATCGCAGCAAGGTCGACTTTCCCGCACCGGAAGCGCCGATAAGGCAGACCATTTGCCCTTCTGCAACGGACAGATCAATCCCGTCACAGACCGTATGATCCCCAAAGCGTTTGACAACGCCGCACAGTTCCAACTTGGCCATTAGCTACGGTCCCGTCGTTGTTTGGCCATCAGGTGATCGGCATAACGCGTGGCGGGGATCGTCACGATCAAAAAGATGATCGCAGCCCCTACATATGGTGTGAAATTGGCAGTCAGCGATTTAAAGACGCCGGCCTGTCGGAAAATCTCGACCGGACCAATGAAGCTCAGCAGTGACACATCCTTTTGCAGTGCAATCAGCATATTCATCTGCGACGGCACCACATTGCGCACAGCTTGCGGCAAAACCACATCGCGCATGACCTGACGCTCAGACATCCCCAAAGAAAGCGCTGCAGAACGCTGGCTTTGATGCACACTGTCGATACCAGAGCGGAAAATCTCGGCCACATAAGCGGCATAGGTCAGGACCAGCGCAAGCGATCCCCAGATATAGGGTGAATTCCAGGGGCGCGGCAGGCCAAGGCCGGGGATGCCGAAGCCGATCAGGTAGACAGTCAGGATCACCGGCACACCACGAAAAACATCTGTAAACGCAGCACCGAAGATACGCAGCGGAAACAAGGCCGGTGATTTGGCATCGCGCGCCAGTGCGATCAGAAGGCCAAGGATCGCAATTGCGGGGGCGCACCACGCAAAGATCATCAGATTGACCAGAAACGCGTCCACTAGTCTGGGAAAGGTCTGCGCCAGAACATCAGCATTGAAAAAGCTGCGCTGCACCTTTTCCCAACCCGGTGCCATCGGGACGAAAACGATTATTGCGGACAACACAGCCAGCGTGCTGGATGCCGCAATAATCAGTGACCGGCGGCGTTGCTGCGCCTCATAGCGTTCGCGGCGGGTTGATCCCGCCGCCTTCTTCTTTGTCATTTTACTGGATCAGTGGAACACCGGTGGTGTCCTGAAGCCATTCAGCCTCGATCGCAGCCAATGCACCGCTGGCGGTCAGGGCGGCCAATGCCTCGTCAACGCAGGCCTTTAACGGGTTACCTTCTTCCATCAACATACCGAACTGGTCAGGGTTGTCGGTCAGGTCGGGCGCGAACTGACCAAGCACCTTGGAGCCTTCGATCATCACGGCGCTAAGGAACAACGCAGTCGGCAAATCGAACAGGGCCGCATCGATCTGGTTGGCGCTTATTGCGGCATTCACGTCCGCATTGTCACCATAAAGCAGCGGGTCGCGGCTGGGCTGGATCACAGCCGTCAGTTTTGGCACGGCAGTGGTCGAACCTACAGCACCCCACTGCAATTCGCGCAATGCATCAAGCGTCGGTGCTGTCTCGACCGCACTTGCCCCGACCAGAACGGCCATTGGCGCCGTGTAATACGGAGCAGAGAAATCAACGATCAGTTCACGTTCTGGCGTGATGGAATACTGCTGCATATTAAGGTCAAAGTTCTTTGCGCCCGGCTGGATTGCTTCGTCAAAGGATGACCGGACCCAAGTCACATTCTCGGCTGAAAAGCCCATTTCAGCGGCCACAGCATAGGCGACCGCGGCCTCGAAACCCTGACCGCTTTCAGGTGCGTCATCCATGACCCAGGGGTAGTATGCCGGATTGCCGGTGGCGATTGTCAGGGTCCCGTCAGTAAGGGTTTTGCCCGCAGCACAATGCCCGCCAGCAAAGGCAGACGTGGACAGCACAGCAAGCGAAATTGTGGCAGCAGAAAGCATCTTGGACATAGCATAAGACCTTTTGTTGGATGTGGTTGGCACGAAACGTAGTATTGGCAACAAGGGCTGTCCAGCGCGATCAACCGCCGACCATATAGGGCATCAAGATGATCTCGTTTTCGGGGCCGATTTCGGTGAACCACGCATCGCGATAGATGACCCCGTCAAGTGACAGCGACACGCCGCGCTTGATCTGGGGCGCAAGGCCGGGATATTTCTCTGCAAGTGCGTCCAACAACTGCTTGAAATTGCTTGCTTCCACCTCGACCCACTCGTGACCGTCAGCCATGGACCGCAGTGATCCCCAGAGTTTGACCCTGACCATCGGCCTACGCTGACATAGCTTTCAACAGCCGCGGCGGCGACATTGGCAATTCGGTCATCCGCACACCAGCGGCCCGCGACACGGCGTTTGAAATCGCGGCAAGCGGTGGCACGATTGGCGTTTCACCGACACCGCGCACACCATAGGGATGCCCCGGATTGGGGATTTCCAATATCACTGTCTCGATCGACGGCAGGTCCGACGCGACGGGAATGCGGTAATCAAGAAAGCCTGCATTCTGCAAACGGCCATCTGTGCCGTAGATGTATTCCTCGTTCAATGCCCAGCCGATACCTTGCACAGCACCGCCCTGCATCTGTCCTTCGACATAGTCCGGATGCACCGCCTTGCCCGCGTCCTGAAAGATCGTGTAGCGCAGGATTTTCGTGGCCCCGGTCTCTGGATCGACTTCAGTATCAACCAGATGCACACCAAAGCTCACACCGGCACCGTCTGCATTCACTTCGTGGTGGCCTGCGATCGGCCCGCCAGTGTTGCCGGCGATCGCCGCGATTTCAGCCAGTGACATGGGGGGATGCATGCCCGCATTTG
>CBDTYC010000138.1:0-7159 GCA_965364495.1 uncultured Yoonia sp.
AACCTTCCGCACTCAAACACGCGCAGGTCGAACCACTGG
Organism: uncultured Yoonia sp.; assembly: GCA_965364495.1. GTDB lineage: Bacteria > Pseudomonadota > Alphaproteobacteria > Rhodobacterales > Rhodobacteraceae > Yoonia. The sequence goes on from CBDTYC010000138.1 coordinate 40, forward strand.
TGCGCGCCGCCGACTGGGTCGCTGTTTTTGATGCCGACGAATTTTTGGCCATCAGTCATCCGTCTGGCACCTTGGACGGGATGATCACGGACGCTGTCGCGCAAGGTGCCAATGGCATTGTGATTACGTGGCGCATTTTCGGGTCCGGCGGCGTCATCGACTGGTCGCGCGCGCCTGTGACGGAACAATACACCCGCGCAGCCCCCACGCTCTGGAACAAGGGCTGGGGTGTCAAAACCCTGTTCAAGTTCGACCATGAATACTGGAAACTTGGCATCCACCGCCCGTCGATCAAGAACAAGTGGCTGGAAACCGACTTTCCCGATAGTGTCATATGGCTCAACGGGTCAGGCGAGCCGATGGAGGATTATTTCAAGTTTCGCGGCTGGCGGTCGATCCGACGGACCTTGGGCTATGGCTGGGCGCAGATGAACCACTACGCGATTCAATCGGTTGAAAGTTACGCCCTGCGCAAGTTTCGCGGCAACGTGAACAACAAGAAAGACAAGTACAACGCTGACTATTGGTCGCTGCAAGACCGCAACGAAGTCGAAGACCGCGCTGTCCTGCGTCACGCGACAGATCGCGCCCGCATCATGGCCGCGCTGCTGGAAGATCCAGTGCTGAGCAAACTTCACCACGCCGCACTGGACCGTGTCGAAGCCCGCCTTGCGGAATATCGCGTTACAACCGCCTATCAGGACCTGAAAGCCAGCCTTGTCGCGGCTGGCGATGTGCCAATCACGCAAGTCGTGGCAAAACCCCCTACTCCACGCGACCCCGCAAAAATCGCCGCACTAATGAGCCGCGTCGAAAAGAAAGCGGCAGAGGCGCCAGTGCAAACCAGACGCCACGACAACGTCGCAGGCTGGGGGGCTGCAGAGGGGTATCACTACACCCTCGAAGAAATTGACATGACCTCGGACATGGCCGTCGACTGGACATCCAATCACGATATTTCATTGCCAGCCGACGCACGCGTTTTTAACCCGGAAACCTTGAACAGTGTCTTGTCCGGTCGCTTTGACCGTCGCAATGCCCGCAATATAGACGGCTATCTTAGTGGCATGTCGCGCTTGCTGGACATTGGAACAGGCATTGGTTTTATCCCGATCAAAGCCAGCCTGTCGCGCCCCGATCTGGTCATCATGGCGCAAGAAGGGCGCAAAGAGCTGATCGCTGTTGCCAAGCAAATCGCGCAAAGGAATGACGCGAAAGACAGTGCGCGGCTCAAGTTCTCGGATACGGAGTTGGTCTTTGCAACCGACGCAGACGGGCAAGCATCCGGCTTTGCGGCCTATCTGCGCGACTTTCGACCCGATGTTTTGCGCATCGCATACCCCGCTGATCTTCCCGCCCAAATCTTGCAAAACGCCGATCTTGCCTCCGTGCTGCGGGTGATCATTCCGTTTCATAACAAGGCAGCATGTGAAACCCTGCGGGCTACTTATGGACCGGTACTTGTGCAACTCCGGTTCAACGAGACACCCGAACGCCATGAAGCAGGATCGCTTCAGTTTGATCGCATCACGCAATAACGGGCCTGTTTGGTTTCAACTGGCGAGCCGGCAAGCGGTGCCATAGTATACGTGACAAATACAGACGATCTGGCGACCCCAAGGGCCGCGCAGGAAAAGGAAGACCCCGTGGCGCGCAAAACCAAAACCGCTCAGCAAGAACCCGTCGGACATGGCGTTGTTGTGAAAGCCCGCAACGGCGATGTGATCCGCTATGACCAATCCGGTTTGGTGATGCGGCTATCTGACAAGGTGATTGCGGACATTGCCCTGCGTCTAGGCGCGCTGCCTGCCGCTGGTGCGAACGGACCCGTTGGTGCCACCGAAACACAACGTGCGGACCCCCATGAATACCTTGAAGGCGTCGATGCATGGGACGTGCGCATCGCAGGTGAATGGTTATTCTTCTCGGCCAACCTGCCTGGCAAACAAGGCGTGCGCGGCTTTCGGAGATTGATCGAGGGCGGCGATATCATCGCTGATGCACCCGGCCCGTTGTTCGGGATTTTGGGCATCGGCGGCCCCCGCGCAGCAATCGCAACAAACAAGAAATCACATTTCCCGCAGCATGTGCTGGCCCCCGCCGATGACATTGGCGCCGTAGGTCACGCCGGGATTGAGGACGCCAAGCAGCTGGACACGCTCGAACACCTGCGTGAGGTGACCCACGAAGCACTTGTGGCCGAAACATTCATCGGCTGGCAGATGGACAAGTACGAGGCGTTCCCGCTGTTCATGACACGGGTTGAAACCGACAGCGCGGCTACAACGGCCGCGCTTGCTTCGGGCAAGGCCTTTGACAACCTGATTGCTGCCGCTGGCAACCTGACGCAAGCCGCCAAAAGGATGGGCAAGAAAGCCAAGTTGCTTTGCGTACATCTGGATTACAGCCTTGAAGACACTTCTGGCGATGCGGCAGCTTACCGTGACGGCATGTTGGCACTGATGGACCGCGCAAGTGAAGCATTGTTCAAACTGGGCTTTGACAATCCGGTCTTTGTATCGCGGCTCGAAAGCGGCACCGCAGAACTGACCGATGCGACCGCCATTCAGGGCCAATGGGAATTGGGCTGGAACCACGGTGCGCATCGGCTGCTTTATTCCGCGCCAAGCTATATGTTTGCCCACGACAGCTATGACCGCCCGACCGCAAAGGCCCGCCGCGAGATGGCCGCGATGACGGCGGCGGCTGTCGTAGAGCCTGAAACGTGGCAGTGTCCGACGTTCTATCTGGCCGAACGCAGCACCCGTGATCCATCAGTGATCCGGATGGTTGCACGCGCACCTTCTGACCTTCTGATTGATGAAGACGATCCCTTTGATGCAGGCCCCGGCGCGGGTTTTCGATTGCTCGATGCACCAGACGAAGTGACGATTACGCGCGTCAGCATTGACGAAAGTGACCCGCTAACAGTGCTGCTGCATCTGTCCGCCGCGCCACAAGGGAACGGTCTGCGGGTGGCCTATGCCTTTGGCGCCGCCCCGCGCGAGGGTAGTTTTCCGGCAAACTGTGGTGCCATCAGGGACCATTGGTCTTTGGCTAGCGCAACAGGCCGCGACCTGCACCGCTGGGCTTTGCCCTGTGTGCTGCCAGTCACCGCAGGAGGTGGCGATGCTTGAGCTGGACCAAGACCTGCCCGAAACCGTTTTGCTGAATTCCGGACGCAGCAACTTTGCGGCGACGCTGCAAGGCAAAGACGCGCTATGGTTCAACGATAGTCACGGTGCGCTCGAGGCAGACAAGGATTCCGGTGTTATCACACGCTGGCAAAGCACGGATGGCACACATGCGGCCACCCCCGCCCAACCGAACGAAGGCAACGGGCTTTTGGTGTCATCAGGCGACGTCAAAGGTCTGCAATGCGTCCCTGAAGTAAACTGCGGACTGGTCGTGCCGGAAATTACGCAAAGTGCCGGCACATTTACCATGGCCGTGATTTACCAACCTTCCGAAGACTACCCCGCCAAAACGCTTTTAACTCTCAACACCAGCTATGCAGGCGACAAAGATCACGAGGCGAATTACCTGTTCCTGTCGGACGGCGGCGACTTTTTCACCGTCAAGGATGTACGCGGCTGCGTCGATCTGACAGCGCCTGTCACGTCATCCCCAAATGGAATGCGCATGGCGATTGTCACCTTGTCAGGGGATACTCTGGCTGTCGCTGAAAACCGCAATCCGCCAACAATCATCCAAGGCACAGACACAGGAATGCGCACGACCGCAGACCTGTTCATTGGCTGCCGAAGCCACCGTGGCGGCCTGAAGAAAACACTAGGCGGCGCGGTCATCACCGAAGTGATTTTCTGGCCCAAACACGCTCTTTTGCTGCCGCGTACGCAGGCAGATACCGACGCACATCTTGCGTTGAAACGCTATTTCCTTTGGGAGTATTGACCGCGTGACCTTTAACGCGACAACAGCGGCAGGGGGCAATATCTGCGCCATTTGGGTGGATGACATGATCGATGTCTTCACGTGGCGCGAAACGTTCGGCATTCGCATCGAGACCCCAAACCTTGATCGCTTTATGGCCCAAGGGGTGCGGTTCACCAACGCCTATGCCACCGTGCCGCTCTGCGCCCCGTGCCGCGCTGAACTGGCGACCGGGCTGTCGCCATTCCGCAGTGGTCTGGTTGATTTGAACCGCTTCTGGCGCGACATCTACCCGCCAGAGCGGGCATGGGCCTATGACCTGCGCCGCGCCGGTTTTTACAATTTCACGACAGGCAAGGTAGATTCGAATTACCGGCCGATGCCGGAGGAATACAAACGTCTATTGTTCCACGAAGACCGCCGCGCGGTCGACAACGGGAAACGCGACAAGGTCCACGACTACTTGGGGCGCGGCCCCGGCATTCGGGGCGTGAACCATCCTGATGACGACGGATCGCAAGACGACAAATTCTATGACAACATGGTCGCCCAGAACGCGATCGACTTTCTGCAAACCGTTGATCCGTCGCGCAGGCATCTGATCCAGCTTGGGTTCAAGCATCCGCACTACAACCTTGATTGCCCCGACCGCTTTTACCAGCAGTATGATGTGGCCGGTATCAAATGGCCGACCATCGCCGCCGAAGAAGACTATCACGGGCCCCAACCCGGCTTTGCCGTTTACGAGGCCGCCTATATCGCCAACGGGCGCTGGACCCCTGAAAAATCCGGCGACGAAGCATGGCGCCAAGTCGTGCGCGCCTATTTTGCCGCGATTTCCCATGCCGATCACGAGATTGGCCGTTTTCTTGACGCGCTGCAGGCCTCGCCTTTGGCTGACAACACGACAGTGCTGTTTTTGTCCGACAACGGCTTTAACCTTGGTAACCACGACAGCTTTCATAAAATGAGCCAGTGGGACAGTGCCGCCCATATTCCGCTGGGCATCTGGAACGCGCAGATGGAAGGCGGGCAAGAAATTGACCTGCCCGTATCGCTGCACAACATCCCCAAGACCATCATGCAACTGGCAGGCCTACCACCGCGCCCCGACTGGACCAGCGGGCAAAGCCTGCTGCCGTTGATTGACCCTTCGTTCGGGGAATTCGATACCAGCAAATCCCCGATCACCAGCGTGTTCGGCACACTGTCCGTGCGCCCGTCGGTCGAGGGGTACACCCAGTACCGTTATTTCCGCTATCCGAACGGGGAAGAACATGTCTACGACATCGAAAACGACCCGGGCGAAACGACGAACCTTGTCGACACAGCCCCCATGGATTTCCTGCGTGACGAACTGGTTAAGGGATCACTAGACCTTGGACTTGATCTGCGCGGCTTTGAAAATCCTGCCAAAGGGGTCAACGCGATGATGTCCGTGGACGGCACCGTGGTGATGGCCGGTGGTGGGGCAGATAACGACTACTGGGCATACGGTCAGGATGTCGAAAAGATCAGCGAAGAGAAAGACGGCGGCACAGATACGCTTTGGTATATGGCGGGGCCGGATGACTATGTTCTGCATTGTCCGGCGAACGTCGAAAAAATCCGCATCGCGACGGTGGTGTCCCGCAAGGAATCCGACGGGCAGACCGGCAAGGTCCTGCGGATCGTCGCCCACCCCGACAGCCCGATCGAATTTGAAACGTCTGAACGTGTGACTGTTGATGTGACCGGTTCGACAGGCAACGACATCATGTTCGGACCAAAATACAGCGGCGCGACATTCTATGGTGGCGCGGGTGACGATCAGTTGATTGCAAAGGCAACGCTGCCCAGTACAAGGCATTTCTTTTACGGCGAAGCAGGCAATGACTATCTATCCGGCGGCCCCGGCAACGACCTGCTGGACGGTGGGACGGGCGATGATGTGATCTATGGGCGGCGCGGAAACAACAAGATTTATGGCGGGCACGGCAATGACCAGATCTTTGACGGTGACGGTTCTTCTTTCATAGATACGGGGCCGGGGCGAAACATCGTTTCACTGAACCATGGCGACGACGAAGTCATTGTAGGTACCGGCATCAACCGCATTGACCCCGGCAGTGGCGCGGTGACTTTTCGGGTCAAATACGGCGGTATTACCATCATCCGGCAATGGACTGCCGATCAGGTCTACGACCTGTCGGGCTGGCCAGACGCGCCCGATATCCAGTCATTCGATGGTGGGCGGGTAAGGTTGCGACTGGGTCTGTCAATTGTTGAATTGCACCAGGTACAAGACGCAGACCTTATCGCAGATCAAATCCGGTTTCCTGAATAGAACATACCCCAACCTTCCTTTGCACTCTGCCTTCAAATGGCAGATAAGATTTCAAAAAGCACTCTGATCGCTCAAGGACTACACTCAAATGTCTCAAACACGTCGCCCTGTCGCCTCTTTGTGGATCGGAGAGAGCCTGCATTACATCAACCAGCTATGCCTGAAATCGCATTTGGATCATGGGCATCCGGTTACGCTCTACTGCACCGACAATGTCACCAATGCGCCCGAAGGCGTCGAAATTCGCCCCGCTTCAGAAATCATGGATATCCCGATGGACATCGTCGAATCGACCTCTGCGTCATTCCTGTCCAATGTGTTCCGCTACAAGATGATCAAGAAGACAGGCGCGATCTGGATCGATTGCGACGCGTTCTGTCACAAACCGTTTCCTGATGAATGGGAGTGGATTTTCGCAGGCCACGGGATGCGAGGCGCGCTAAACTGTGGTGTCGTCGGCCTGCCGCAAAACTGTGAATTGATCGAACAGTTGATCGACTACTATGACAATCTGCCGGACTATCCGGCATGGTGGAACCAGAACCAGCGCAAGAAAATGGACCGTCAGAAGGGCGGCGAATCCCATGCGGTCAAAATCTACAAAACCGAACGGACCGCGTTTGGCCCGCAGGCATTCACACACTTCGCCAAGCAGACCGGCGATTTCGAGAACGCGATGCCACCCGAAGTAATCTACCCCGTGCCGTTCCAGTTGAATGATATTTTCTTTGACCCCCACGGGCGTGTCGAAGGCTGGTTCACCGATGCCACGGTTTCGGTCCACCTTTACACCAACGGAACGAAACCATGGTGGCGCAAACACCAGCCGCTGAAGAATTCCTACGTTTGGCGGATGTGTAAAGAAGTCGGGATCAAGCCAGCGGATGCGCTTGGGTAGGC
>CBDTYC010000139.1:0-7079 GCA_965364495.1 uncultured Yoonia sp.
ACGCCGTTCGGCGCAGCAAAGTGATCGCCTGCGGATGCAAATGTACACCCGCCATATCTGCTGAGACACTGCGCTTTGATCCGGCTGGAACAGGGGAACCGGACAGGTGGCCAGTCCGAATTGCTGAAAACGACATCGCGTCGCCCAATGGCATTCGCAGCTGTTCATGTGGCGTATCATAGCGCCACAAACACAGAGAGAATCCATGCACGAGCGGCGAATTCCGGAGTGGCTTCGACATGCCCCCGCACCCAGTGTGCGGGGTTTTGCAGTACTGGCTGGTGCCGAAGCCATGGCGCGCGGCGTGTTGATTTCGGTGTTTCCGCTCGCGATGTATCAAGCACTGCAAGATGCCGCAGTTGTCTCCAAGGTCTATTTTGGTGTTGGCGTCGCGTCCCTGCTGGCTGGTCTTATGGTGCCATTTCTGGCCCGTCTTATCGCGCGCCGCTGGGTCTATATCATCGGCGCAAGTTGTTTTGTAGCAGGGTCGCTCTTGGCAATCGAAGGCTCGGCGGCGGCAATCATAACAGCTTTGCTGTTGATCACGGTTGCAACGGTAACCACGTTTGTGTGCTTCAATGCCTATGTGCTGGACTACATCGCCCGTATCGAGTTGGGCCGCTGCGAAACTTCGCGGATGTTCTATAGCGCCTTGGGCTGGACGGTCGGTCCCGCCCTTGGGGTGATCTTGATGAATTGGTGGCGCCCGGCCCCGTTTCTGGTGGCCGCATTCGCAGCGGCAGCAATGCTGGGGTTGTTCTTGTTCATGCGTCTGGGAAACGGAAAACTAATCACCAAAAGCCGTGCGGCACCGACCAATCCGCTTGCCTATCTGGGCAGGTTCTGGGCGCAACCCAGATTGGTTGCTGGGTGGACCTTTGCGGTTGTCCGGTCTTGTGGCTGGTGGGTCTACGTCGTTTACCTGCCGATATTCGCTATCGAAAATGGACTGGGTGACCAGCTGGGGGGCGTCGCCCTTTCAATAACCAACGGCACGCTGTTCGTAACCCCCATCATGCTCCGATGGATGCAAAAGCGGTCAATTCGCTACGCTATCAGAACCGGTTTTCTGCTGTCAGGGACATTATTTGTTCTTGCGGCACTTTTATCCGGAGTGCCGTGGGCTGCCGTCGCTTGCCTGATGCTCGCGTCTTTCTTTCTCATTCTGCTCGACGTGTCTGCGGGCTTGCCGTTCCTTTTGGCCGTCAAACCCTCGGAACGGTCCGAGATGTCGGCAGTCTACGCCAGCTACCGTGACGTGTCGGGCATTATCACGCCCGGTGTTGCATGGCTTGTCTTGCTCGTCGCGCCCGTTGCTGCGGTGTTTGCCGCTGGTGGCGCAGGACTTTATGCATCTTGGGTGCTGTCTTCGCGCCTGCATCCCCATCTGGGGCGCGCGCGCGTTGCATATTCACAGATCCCGGTCGAGAAACCTGCCCCACAAAACGGGGCGATGGGTGGGGTTGAAGGCCTTGGCGCCCCTTAGCCTGCGTGCCTCGGTTGGAATTCGGGACAGCAGAGGGGCCAGATTCGGCCGCTGTGACCGCAAAGTCGCGCGATCTGGTTTACCGGTCTATGCCCCACAATCCAAAGGTGTTTTTTGTTTGAGAATACGCAATCTAAAGAAACATTTTGTAAACTCAATATGAACGGACGTAGGGTAACATGTCCTTCTGGGCAGCTTGTGAAAATTAACATTCAAATTTCATTGACTGAAAACAGACGCCCCTGTAGCCACCAGCCCCAGTGTACGAGTGAAAAGGTTTTGAGTAATGATGAAGATGTTAAAGAGTGCTGTGCCTGCAATGTTGATTGCGGCGACCGCAATATCCACACCTGCGGTTGTTGCCGCAAAGGAAATCACGTTGATTTTTGAAGGTCAGGGAATCACACTTGTTGGTGAATTCGCTGGCTTCAAGGACGGCGCATATATCATCGTAAGCGACAATCAGGAACTCTACGTTCCTGCTGTTCTTGTGCGCTGCGAGGGCGATGACTGCTTCGAGATCGTCACCGCCCAAGTTGCCCAAGACTAAAGCATTATCGCTTGACCGGTCCGCGCGCTTTCTTGTGCGGCCAAACCTATCGCGATCGCCTTGGCCCCATCGGCCAAGGTGACCTCGACCTTACCTTCCCCACGCACAACTGCGTTGAAACGCTGATGCTGATAGAAGGTCGATCCGTTGTGATCACCGGCTTCCAGCAATGTCGGATCCACAGGAATTTCGGACACAAACGGCCCTTTGGGCGAGCGTGGGCTGATGATCAACTGTGGCACGGGTGGTTCACCCAATAGCTTTGGCCAAAAACGCCCGGGTCCGGGGACAAGTGCTTCGATTTTGCCTTTCGGGCCGACCGCACTGATTTCTTCCTGGTATCGCGCACCTTCAGCAAACATGCAGAGTTCCAGCATTGCACGTGCGCCTTTGGCGAAGTCGACAATCACATATCCATTGTCCCAGATATCAGGCACTTCGCCGTCGTACCGCTCGTCCAGATGGTTCAGCGACTGACCGGCGCTGGCCATGACGCGGATCGGCTCGTCATCCATGATCAGGCGCATCAAATCAAAGAAATGGCAGCATTTTTCGACCAGTGTTCCACCGGTCTTCGCGTTGAACCGGTTCCAGTCACCGACCTTGGGCAGAAACGGAAAGCGGTGTTCGCGGATTGTCAGCATTTTGATGCCACCTGTGGCCTGCTCGGCTTGGGCAACCAAGGCCGCGACCGGTGGCATATAGCGATATTCCATCGCGACCCAAACCGGATAGGGGTAATCGGCAAAAAGCGCATCCAAAACAGGCGCATCTGCCGGATCAGTATATAAAGGCTTTTCACACAAGATCGGCATCGGGCGCTTTGCTGCAATCTGTTGGAGTTGCTGCACATGCAGGTAGTTCGGGCTGACGATCACAACAGCATCAAGCGCCTCAAAGGCCAGCAACTCATCCAGCGATGCCGCAACATGCGCATCCTGCGCCAGCGTGGCCGCCGATTCAGCAAGTTCCGTGACCGGATCATAAACAACCGTCACCCGCCCTGTCGGCAGCAAATTGATGTTCTGAATATGCTCGCGCGCCATCATTCCGCAGCCGATGATGCCATAATTTACAGTGTCCAAGTCGTTCAACCTTTTCCCATTCGAGAGATGTAAACAGCACGCTTGGCATCGTACCAAGTGCGCGAAAATTCCGCTGGTTCTTTGGCGGCGGTCCAACTGACCCGCTCGATATAGCCTGCCATGTCACCAGACTTCAGATGAAACGCATCCGGTGTCCAATCCGGCATCGGATCAAGCCCGATCCGGTCTTCGACAGAGGCGATCACAACGTCCAATTCATGACGGTAAAAGTGGTAAAGCGAATCCGACAGATCACTGACTGCGATTTCTTCGCGCTGCGCACCATCAAGCCAGATTTCTTCCAGTGCGATCAATACACCTCCCAAAGATCGAAGCCGTATGATGCGGTGCCCCTCACTGTCCCCGCCCAGCCGCGCAAAGGCGTCAGGCTTGGGCAAACGGTCCACGCGAAGGACCTTTGCAGTTGGCAAACCGCCGCCTTTCAGCAGCTCCAATCGGAAAAATGCATAGACCGAATCCACCGCAGGTCGGTGCCGTATATAGTTGCCCGACCCTTGCACGCGGTCCAGCAATCCCTTGGCCTCAACATCTGCCAGCGCCTTGCGCAGCGTTCCAACAGCGACGCCCAAATCATCCGCCATATCGCGCTCGGGTGGCAAACGCGCACCATCTGTCAGATGCCCTGCGGCGATCTCGCGGATCAGCATTTCACTCAGCTGGATGAACTTGGGCAACGCAGAAGTTTTCGCCATGGCGACCCCTCCCCAGGCCCACCCATGAAAATTGATACACTATTGTTTCACAGAAAAGAGCATGCTAGGCAAGTACAAAGAATGTCTTCTGGGGAGGAGAATCAATGTCCATCGTTCCGGTCACAAGTGCGGACCTTGATGCGGCTGAAGTGTCTTGGTTTTCGGCACTTTGTTCTGATGACTATCAGTTTCTTGGAGTGCCGGACGGCGATTTGCGTTCCTCGTGGGAACACTGCCGCGACATTGCATTGACAGCGGAAAAGCAGGGCTTTCGTAACATTCTTGCCCCATCGTCCTATCAGGTCGGCCAAGACACGTTGTCCTTTGTTGCGGGCATGGCCCCACTGACCGAAAAGATCAATTTTCTGGCTGCGATCCGCTGTGGCGAGGTGCAACCGATCATGCTGGCACGCACCATCGCGACGCTTGATCATATGCTTAAAGGACGCCTGACGCTGAACGTGATCAGCTCTGACTTCCCCGGCGAAGTGGCCGAAAGCAGCTATCGCTACAAGCGCAGCCACGAGGTTGTCGAAATCCTGCGCAAATGCTGGACCCAAGACGAAGTCAGCTATGACGGTGACATCTACCAGATTTCCAAACTGACCACTGATCCTGCCCGTCCCTACCAGCAAAACGGTGGGCCGCTGTTGTATTTCGGCGGTTACTCTCCGGATGCGTTGGAACTGTGCGGCGCGCAATGCGACGTCTACCTGATGTGGCCGGAACCGATGGCCCAACTGGAGCAGCGCATGAAAGACGTGCATGCACGTGCCGCCGCCCATAACCGGACGCTGGACTATGGCCTGCGTGTACACATGATCGTGCGCGACACCGAAGTCGAAGCGAAAGAATACGCCGAATACATTGCCTCGAAACTGGACGATGAATATGGCAAACTGATCCGTGACCGCGCCCACGACAGCATTTCACTAGGTGTCGCACATCAGGCGAAAGCCCGCGAATTGGCCGACAAGTTCGGCTATGTCGAACCGGGTCTTTGGACCGGGGTCGGGCGTGCGCGCTCTGGCTGCGGTGCTGCCCTTGTCGGATCAACCGATCAGGTCATGTCAAAGATTGAGGCCTATCAAAAGATGGGCATCCGTGCTTTCATCTTCTCGGGGTATCCGCATATCGACGAGGCTGAACACTTTGGCAGCCGCGTTATGCCGCACCTCAAAACCTGCTCGTTGCCACACGCTTACGGGCGTGTGCCATCAGAGACACCAGCAACGCCACTCGGCACAGGACCACGACGTTGAACCGCATCAAAATTACAAACGACCTTTCTTTCAGCCGCATCGTCTATGGCATGTGGCGGCTGGGTGATGACAGCGACACTTCTGTGACGCACGTACAGGCCAAGATCGAAGCCTGCCTTGCGCAAGGCATCACGACGATGGATCAGGCTGACATCTACGGCGGCTATGAGGCCGAAGAAGTGCTGGGCCATGCACTCAAGGCGGCCCCTGCCCTTAAGGACCAGATCGAGATCGTCACAAAATGCGACATCGTGGCCCCCGCTGGCCGTTATGCCAGTGCTCGCGTCAAATACTATGACACCAGCCGTGCGCATATTTTGGCCTCTGTTGATCATTCACTGCGCCTGATGAACATCGACAAGATCGACACGCTGCTGGTGCACCGTCCCGACCCGATGATGGACCACCACGAAACCGGTGCAGCGCTCGACGAAGTTGTGGCAAGCGGTAAAGTCCGCAGCGTCGGTGTGTCCAATTTCAAACTGCATGACTGGACCCTGCTGCAGTCGGCGATGAAAACGCCGCTGATCACCAACCAGATCGAAGCCTCATTGGCCGCACATTCATGTTTCACAAATGGCGAAATCGCCTATCTACAGGAACGCAATGTGCCGATCATGGCGTGGTCTCCGCTTGGGGGTGGTGCACTGATGACCGGTTCTGGCACAGTACAAGATGCGCTGGCAAAAGTGGCTACCGAAAATGGCGTGGACAATAGTGCGGTCGCTGTGGCGTGGCTCTTGGCGCACCCTGCCAATATCATGCCTGTTATGGGCACAAATAATATCAATCGGATCAAAGCCTTATCAGACGCTTTGAAAGTCAAGATGGACCGCGAAACGTGGTTCGAACTTTATACAGCCGCTCTCGGCTCAGAGGTACCATAATGGACGCAGGCACTATCGCGACATTCGACCCAAGCACGGACAGCGACAGCTTTCGCGGTGCGCTTGGCACATTTGTGACAGGCGTAACCGTCATTACAACCGACAGCCCCGAAGGGCCGGTTGCGATTGTTGCCAACAGCTTTGCCAGTGTGTCGCTTGATCCGCCTTTGGTCCTTTGGTCACCTGCCAAGTCTTCCAAACGGTTCGAACATTTCGCGGGATCCCGTCGTTTTGCAGTGCATGTGCTTGCATCGGACCAGCGCGATGTCTGCGCGGCGATTATCAACTCCAAGACCGCGATAAAGGACGTGCCAACCCATCGGTCCCATTGCGGGATGCCAATTATCGAAGGGGCGCTGGCCACGTTCGAATGTAATCTTGAAGCAACCCACGACGCCGGCGACCATGTCATCGTCGTTGGACGGGTCACCAAAGCCCATCACCGTGGCGGCGACCCGCTTGTCTTCCATGCTGGCAAGTACGGGGCCTTCACCACCTAACAAGAAACCTTCCTCCGGTGACCAATCTACGGGGGAATTGCCCGCAACGGGCCAGAGGCGGCGCCTCGGAAACGCGATAAGGGCCAAAGCCCGCAACATAAAACAGGGGAGGAGCCGATGTCGGTCCTGTTTGGTCTTTTATGGCCACTTGAACGGTTCAACACCGCAGTTCTTGCCGTCGGCAGGATCATTGCTGTGATCGCACTTGCGATCATGGTTGCTTTGATACTCGGCCAAGTCTTCTTCCGTTATGTCCTGAGCGACGCACCCAACTGGACAGAGGAAGGGGCGCGCTTTGGCATGCTCTGGATGACGGGGCTGATGGCGCCGCTGGCATTCCGGATGGGCGGATTTGTGTCCATCGACATGCTGGAACGCGCACTGCCCCGCCTGATCTCTGGCATTCTTTCACTGCTGCTTTTGGCAATCATGCTTTGGGTGCTTCTGGTAGCGTGGGAGCGTGGCTTGAATAACCACGTGGACACCTTGTCGGGACGTGGTTGCTCTTCGTCGTTGCGTTGGCCCTTCGGGTTCGAGTTTGGAAAATGTGGCGATAAATTCCAGAACAACTATCAATATGCGTCACTTTGGGTCGG
>CBDTYC010000140.1:0-7029 GCA_965364495.1 uncultured Yoonia sp.
GCCGAATTTGATCGATTCGCCGCAACCGCAGGCTTCGGTCACGTTGGGGTTGTGGAATTTGAACCCCGATTCCAGCAGGCTGGTTTCGTAGTCGATTTCGGTGCCGAACAGGAACATCTGCGCCATCGGGGCGATCATCACCCGCGCGCCGTCCTGCTCGACCACCTCGTCATGGGGATCGACTTCGGTGACATAGTCCATGGTGTATTCCATGCCCGCGCAACCGCCTTTCTTGACGCCGATGCGAAGCCCCTGATGACCGTCTTTGGCCATCAGCTTGGCGATTTGTGCCGCAGCCTTATCAGTGATCGAGACCGCTTGTTTGCCTGGAATGCCGAACATCGGGTTGCTCCTTTATATCCCAAGATAGGATAGGTGATTGCGTCGCTCAAGTCTGCTTTACATGAAGCCCAGTTCAAGACGGGCTTCGTCGGACATCATGTCCATGCCCCATTGCGGCTCAAACGTCATTTCGACATCGACGTGTTTGACACCCGGCAAGGGTTCGACAGCGTCAGCCACCCAGCCCGGCATTTCGCCGGCAACAGGGCAACCGGGCGCCGTGAGCGTCATGATGATATTCACGGCGTTTTCGGCATTGATGTCGATTGTGTAGATCAGGCCAAGATCATAAATATTCACGGGAATTTCAGGGTCATACACTGATTTGCACGCCATAACGATATCTTCGTAAAGCGGGTGATCTGTGGTCGATGGCGCGATCATAGGTGCGCCTTCAAGCTGTGCGTTGCTGTCTGTCATAGCATCCGTTCCTGTATTCCTGACCAAACATATAGGGTTTGGGTGTTGATGCGTAAAGGGGGCGTGGCGGGTTTCGCGGCGACCGTGCGTACCTCACGCGTTAAGCACTTGGCAAAATCGCCCAGATCAGGGAAAGAGGGGGGTATGACAACACCTTTTTCATTCGCCCTGAACGCCACCGATGGCAAAGCCCGCACCGGTGTCATAACCACGCCACGCGGAGATATCAGAACGCCTGCTTTTATGCCTGTAGGTACCGCTGCCACCGTCAAGGCAATGATGCCGGAAAGTGTCGCGGCAACGGGCGCTGATATTTTGCTTGGCAATACCTACCATTTGATGCTGCGGCCAACGGCCGAGCGGATCGACCGGCTGGGCGGTCTGCACAAGTTCATGAATTGGAGCAAGCCGATCCTGACCGACAGCGGCGGATTTCAGGTCATGAGCCTGTCATCCTTACGCAAGCTGACCGAAGAGGGCGTGACCTTCAAAAGCCATATCGACGGTTCGAAACATCACCTGACACCTGAAAGGTCGATGGAGATTCAAAGACTGCTCGGTTCTGATATCGTGATGTGCTTTGACGAATGTCCGGCCCTTCCTGCCGATCGCAAACGCATCCAGCAAAGCATGGAGTTGTCGATGCGTTGGGCACAACGGTCGCGCGACGCTTTCGGTGATCGTCCGGGTCATGCGCTATTTGGTATCCAGCAGGGCGGGTTGGAAGAAGACCTGCGCGGTCAAAGTGCCGAAGCTTTGCGGGGCATCGGATTTGACGGTTACGCAGTCGGTGGGCTTGCTGTGGGTGAAGGTCAGGAGGCGATGTTCAGCGTTCTGGATTTTGCACCGGATCAACTGCCAAAGGACAAACCGCGTTATCTGATGGGGGTGGGCAAACCAGATGATATCGTGGGTGCGGTCAAACGCGGGATTGATATGATGGACTGTGTACTGCCCAGCAGGTCAGGGCGAACAGGCCAAGTCTTTACCCGTAACGGTGTTGTGAACATCAAGAACGCGCGGCACGCCGATGATCCGCGCCCGCTTGATGCCAAATGCACCTGTCCGGCCTGTTCCAACTATTCACGCGCTTATTTGCATCATGTTTTCCGCGCCCAGGAGATGATCAGCGGAATGCTTCTGACATGGCACAATCTGCATTATTTCCAGGAAATCATGCAAGGCATGCGCGATGCGATCAGTGCCGGATCCTTTGATGCTTGGGAGGCCGAATTCCACGCCACGCGGGCCCAAGGCGATATCGCGCCGCTTTAGGTAATTTTGCATTTTGTTGCCCTTGCCTGCTTGCGGCTTACCTTTGAGACAGGCAATCTGCGGAGAAAGGCAATTCAGGTGGTCGCTTGAAACCACCGCAACATCGCCCCACATAATGAGGCCAAGGAGATGCTCTATGTTGCCGCAAAGCGGGACGGGGGCGTCTTGCCAAAAAAGGAAAAGAGCATGCAAGAACCATTGAGTTCATCTTACCCAGTCCTGCCGCTGCGCGATATTGTGGTGTTTCCACACATGATCGTGCCGCTTTTTGTAGGCCGGGAGAAATCAGTCCGCGCGCTTGAAGAGGTGATGCAGGACGACAAACAGATTCTGCTGTCCAGTCAGGTCGATCCCAGCGAGGATGACCCTGACCAGAACGGGATCTACCGCACTGGCGTTCTCGCCAATGTGCTGCAACTGCTGAAGCTGCCCGACGGCACCGTCAAGGTGCTGGTCGAAGGTCGCAGCCGCGTGAAGATCACCGAGTTTGTGGCCAACGAAAACTACTTTGAAGCCAGTTGCGCCTACTTGAACGAAACCGCGGGCGACCCGGTAGAGGTCGAAGCCTTGGTGCGCAATGTCTCGGCCGAGTTCGAACGCTATGCGAAGATCAAAAAGAACATTCCCGAAGAGGCGATGGCCGCTGTCGGTGACGCAACCGAGCCGGAAAAGCTGGCAGATCTGGTCGCAGGTCATCTGGGGATTGAGGTCGATCAAAAGCAGGGACTTCTGGAGACGTTGTCCGTGTCCGAGCGTCTGGAAAAAGTCTTTGGCATGATGCAGGGCGAAATGTCCGTGCTACAGGTCGAGAAGAAGATCAAGACACGCGTAAAAACCCAGATGGAGCGAACCCAACGCGAGTACTATTTGAATGAGCAAATGAAGGCCATTCAGAAAGAACTTGGTGACGGCGAAGAAGGCCAGAACGAAGTCGAAGAACTCGAAGAGCGTATCAACGAGACAAAGTTGTCCAAGGAAGCCCGTGAAAAGGTCGATGCAGAGCTGAAAAAGCTCAAGAACATGTCGCCCATGTCCGCGGAAGCCACCGTCGTGCGCAACTATATGGATTGGGTCTTGGGGCTGCCGTGGGGCGTGAAATCGCGCACCAAGAAGGATTTGCACAAGGCGCAAGAGGTTCTTGATAACGATCACTATGGTCTTGAGAAAGTCAAAGAACGCATTGTTGAATACCTTGCTGTTCAGCAGCGGTCAAAGAAACTCAAAGGACCGATCATGTGTTTGGTTGGCCCCCCGGGTGTGGGTAAAACTTCGCTTGGTAAGTCCGTGGCGAAAGCCACAGGGCGCGAGTTCATCCGCATCTCCTTGGGTGGCGTGCGTGACGAAAGTGAAATTCGCGGTCACCGCCGGACCTATATCGGTTCGATGCCCGGCAAGATCATTCAGGCGCTGAAAAAGGCGAAAACCACCAATCCGCTGATCTTGCTCGATGAAATCGACAAGATGGGTCAGGATTTCCGTGGCGATCCCGCGTCGGCAATGCTTGAGGTGCTTGATCCCGAACAGAACAGCACATTTGTCGATCACTATCTGGAGGTGGAATACGACCTTTCTGACGTGATGTTCCTGACGACTGCGAACTCTTACAACATGCCGGGGCCGCTGCTGGACCGGATGGAGATCATTTCGCTCGCCGGTTACACCGAAGACGAAAAGCGCGAGATCGCGCGCCAGCATCTGCTGCCCAAGGTTATGAAAAACCACGGGCTCAAGCCAAAAGAGTTCTCGGTCTCCGATGATGCGTTGACTGCGATGGTGCGTGTTTACACGCGCGAAGCCGGTGTGCGGAACATGGAACGTGAATTGGCTAAGATCGCCCGCAAGGCGGTGACCATGATTGTCAAGAAAGAGGCAGAAGTGATTGAAGTCACCGCCGCCAATCTTTCTGATTTCCTTGGCGTTGAAAAATACCGTTTTGGTTTGGCCGAGGAAGAAGATCAGGTGGGCGTCGTCACCGGACTGGCGTGGACGTCTGTTGGGGGCGAGCTGCTGAATATCGAAGCATTGCGCCTGCCGGGCAAAGGTCGGATGAAAACGACCGGCAAGCTGGGCGATGTAATGAAGGAATCGATTGATGCGGCATCGTCGTATGTCCGGTCTATCGCACCTGAAATCGGTGTGAAGCCGCCCAAATTCGATGTTATCGATATCCACGTTCACGTGCCTGACGGGGCGACCCCAAAGGATGGCCCAAGCGCAGGCCTTGCGATGGTAACGTCGATTGTTTCTGTGCTGACCGGTATTCCGGTCCGCAAAGATATCGCCATGACCGGCGAGGTGTCGTTGCGCGGGAACGCCATGCCGATTGGTGGTTTGAAGGAAAAGCTTCTGGCAGCATTGCGGGGCGGCATTACGACCGTCCTGATCCCGCAAGACAACGCCAAGGATTTGCCCGAAATCCCTGATAACGTGAAAGAGGGACTGACGATTATCCCTGTGACCCATGTATCAGAAGTCCTTAAGCATGCATTGGTCCGCAAACCGGAAGCGATCGAGTGGGACGAAGCGGCAGAAGAAGCCGCGGCGGCTGCACTCAGGGCGCAAGGCTCTGGCGAAGGGGCCCGCGCGCACTAGGATTGCTGGCTCAATTCAGACTTCAAAGGCGCCCTGTTACGCGGGGCGCCTTTTTCACGGCAGCGTTAACACCTTGACCTTGGCCACACAAAGCGTGGTAGTGCATGGGCAAATCTCAATCTGAAAGGCAACCACCCGATGGTCCGCAAAACGACAAAACCCAAAGCACCGACTCCGGTAGATGTCACAGATGTTCCGGCCCCGACAGAGGCGCAGGTGATGAAGAAACCCGATTTGCTAGATCAAGTTGTTGCCCGCACAAATCTGAAGAAGCGTGATGTAAAGCCAGCAGTCGAGGCTGCGTTTGCAGTGATCCGAGAGGCCCTGCAGGACGGCAAAGAACTTAGCATGCCGCCACTTGGAAAAGTGCGCTTGGTCAAAACCAAAACACTTGAAGGTGGCGCAGAGGTGATGACGCTAAAACTGCGCACGCCAAAACATGCCGCAGCTGCCGCAGCTGCCGCAGCTGCTACTGACGACGACGTCTAATTCCCGCCGGAGCGCCCAGAAATGGCCTTTCCCGAGCTTTATATTCTGCGCCACGGCGAAACCGAGTGGAACGCGGAAAACCGGATGCAGGGAGAGTTGAATTCGCCACTGACGGCAAAAGGGCTGCGCGATGCGGCCCGTCAGGGTGAAATCCTTTCTGCGCTTGATCTGCGCGGGTTTTCGTTCTTTTGCAGCCCCCAGGGGCGTGCGTTCCAGACCGCTGGCATTGCAGTGGCGAAAATCGCAGATCACATTCACACCGACGCGCGGTTGCGTGAAATCGGCGTGGGGGATTGGTCAGGTCGCCTGCGGGATGAGCTGCCCGTCCCAAAAGGCAAAGACCCTTTTATGGCGCAATATGAAATCGCGCCGAACGGTGAAGGTTTTGCGCGGCTCAAAGTGCGATGCCGTGCATTTCTAGAAGATTTGCAGGGGCCCGCAGTTTTGATTACCCACGGTATAACCAGCAGCATGATCCGTGGTTTGGTCGTCGGCGAAAAGGCCCACGCGGTCCGCACAATGCATGGCGGGCAGGGCTGTGTTTATCATCTGAAAAATGGTGTGCAAAACCTGTTGGAATGAGGCTTGCACTGCGCGCGGCACTGGTCTAAACGATGCGGCATCGGGTGATTAGCTCAGTTGGTAGAGCGCTTCCTTTACACGGAAGATGTCGGGAGTTCGAGCCTCTCATCACCCACCATCCCCTCACCTTGACGTATGCAGAACGCACCAAGTCATCTTTTGCTGCCATTTTCGTGCATGATTGCACATGAGGTGTCAATTCTTACCCGTATCATTCACATCCGCACTGACTATGCTCATAGGGCACCTTAGACGAAGGAACCCGTAATGAGCTGGAACCCTGCACTCGATCCGCATTGCCCGACCGGTGATGACGTGGATTCGATTGAAACTGTGATTGTACCGCGCGCCCGTGATTTGGGCGGCTTCGAAGTCCGTCGCGCGTTGCCGGCACCCCGCCGTCAAATGGTTGGTCCATTCATCTTTTTTGACCAGATGGGCCCTGCCGAATTTGTGACGGGGCAGGGTGTCGATGTGCGTCCGCACCCGCATATCGGATTGGCCACCGTGACATACCTGCACCGGGGGGCGATCCATCACCGCGACAGTCTTGGCACGGACCAGTGGATTGAGCCGGGCGCGATGAATCTGATGATTGCGGGACATGGCATTACCCATTCAGAGCGGATGGACGGCGAAGCAAAGAAGAAACCGCAAAGCCTGTTTGGAATCCAATCGTGGATCGCTTTGCCGAAAGGGGCAGAGGACCGCGAGGCGGCCTTTATTCACGCACCCAAGGGTGAATTGCCGATGCTTGAAGGTGAAGGTAAGCAAGTCCGGCTGATCATGGGCGACGCCTATGGCGAACGCGCACCAATCGAGACACCTTCAGAAATGTTCTATCTTGATGCCGTGCTTGACGCGGGGGCCTCTTTGCCACTGCCGGACAACCACGAAGACCGCGGAGCCTACGTACTAGAGGGTGTCGTCGAAATTGCCGGTCAGGTGTTTGAAGCAGGAAAGATGATGGTATTCCGCCCCGGTGACCGCGTCAGTATGAAAGCCGGATCACAGGGCGCGCGCGTGATGCTTCTGGGCGGTGCCACAATGGAAGGCGAGCGGTATATCTGGTGGAATTTCGTGGCCTCCAGCAAAGAACGGATTGAAGATGCCAAAGAGGCGTGGCGCGCCGGTGATTGGCAAAACGGACGTTTCCAACTGCCGCCCGGCGATGACGCTGAATTTATTCCGCTGCCGGACCGTTAGAGCGCTTGACGGGGCGCGTCGTCGCCCATAGAAGCACAGCGTTCGGTAAGCTTACCGGACAAGGAGATGCGCGGTTGTAGCTCAGCTGGTTAGAGTACCGGCCTGTCACGCCGGGGGTCGCGG
>CBDTYC010000141.1:0-7024 GCA_965364495.1 uncultured Yoonia sp.
CCCCGCGGGACCCGCGTAAACCAGCCATAGTGATCGGCTGCCATGATCGCTGTGGCTTGCGGAACCTCGGCCCATGCTTTGACCTGCGCGCCTTTCGACGGCCCGTGCACTGCCAAGAAGCGCGCGCATTTCAGGGCATCCTGGCGATAGCCCGTAATGATCCCGTGCCGCGTGGCGCCACCCGCATTCGGATCACCGTCTAGCCGATCAAAAGCACGCAACAGCCGCGTTTTTTTCTTTTTGGATATGCGTGCGGCATAGGGTCCAGGATCGGCAAGCACTTCGATGAATCCGTCGCGCAACCGCACCGTTATCACACCTAGCCCGGCACGGCGTGCCAGTTTTACATTTGCCTTCAGCGCTTTGGCCTGCCCGCCTGCAGGGATCGCGAGATAGACGTTTTCAGTCAGCGCCAAGCGTTCGATCCCTTGATGAAACAGCGCCAGCGAGAAACCCAGCTTCAACTCGACCACAACCAGATCATCATCGCGTCGGCCAACAACATCAGCGGCCCCGACTTCGCCTTTGACGTGATAGCCTTGGCGCTGAAGGTAGGCTTTGATGTGTGGGTATAGGTCCGCTTCGCGTGGCATTCGATATCTCAAGCTCCTGTTTTTTAGCCAAATGGAAATTGCGGCGCTGTGCAAGCCCTACAACCCCCTGTGAATCAACCAGCAAGGGGTGACACCCGTTGCACACACTTCTATATACGGCCCGACTCCTTACTCCTTCGAAAGTGACCCCCATGACAACGCTCGTATTTGGCCATAAGTCCCCCGACACAGATAGCACCGGATCACCTTTGATCTGGGAATGGTTCCTGAACCACACAGGCATCGACGCCAAAGCTGTCTTGCTTGGCACGCCCAACACCGAAGCCGCGTTCGTCGCAAAACGTTGGGGTTTTGATCTACCAGAGATTATTGCCGACGTCGAAGACGACCAGACATGTGTGATCGTTGATACCAACAACCCTGCCGAACTGCCTGCAAACATCAATAACGCCGATGTGCTGGCGATCATCGACCATCACAAGCTGGCGGGCGGGCTTGAGACAAAGAACCCGATCAATATTACGATCCGTCCATTGGCTTGCACGGCGACGATTATGCACCAGATGATGGGCGAACATGCGGGCCACATGCCCGAAGCCATAAAGGGTCTGATGTTGTCTTGTATCCTATCCGATACACTGGCCTTCCGCTCACCTACCACCACGGCAATGGATAAGGATTTGGGCGAAGCACTTGCAAAGGATCTGGGCATCAACGTCGCAGATTATGCCAGCGAGATGTTCGCCGCGAAATCTGATGTTTCTGCGTTCTCTGACGCGGAACTACTGCGCATGGACAGCAAGGAATACGGTGTCGACGGCAAGAAATTCCGCGTCTCGGTACTGGAAACAACCGCACCACAAATCGTGCTCGATCGCAAAGCGTCCTTGATGGACACGATGCCAATCGTGGCAAACGAAGACGGTGTTGATCAGGTGCTGCTTTTCGTCGTGGATATCATCAAGGAAGAAGCGACCATGCTTATCCCCAATGATTTCACCAAGGGCGTCGCCGAAAAATCCTTTGACGCAAAAGTCGAAGGTGACAGCGTGGTTCTGCCCGGTGTCATGAGCCGTAAGAAGCAGATTATTCCGGCACTTAAAGTCTAAACCACTCTCTTCACCAAAGGCGGCACGCATGACCCAGATTATCGAACAATTCGCAGAGGTCTCGGGCCAGTATGACGCCGCCTTTGTTGACCTGTGGGGCTGCATGCATAATGGCGTAGCTGCCATGCCAGAGGCGGTTGCCGCGATGCAGGATTACCGTGCCCGCGGTGGGATTGTGGTGCTTGTCACCAATTCTCCGCGCCCATGGGATTCCGTTGCGCGGCAGATCAACGGTTTCGGCATTCCCGATGACGCATGGGATGCCATCGCGACCTCTGGCGACAGTGCGCGTGCGGCGATGTACCGAGGGATCGTGGGCGAAAAAATCTGGTTCATGGGCGAAAGCCCCCGCGACGACGATTTTTTCAAACCGCTGAGCATTATCGAAAACCCCGTAAGCATCCAGAAAGTTCCGCTTGATAAGGCTGAGGGCATCGTTTGCTGCGGTCCGTTTGATCCGATGGCAGATGTCGACGTGAACCGGCCAGAGTTTCTATATGCAAAGCAAAAAGGCCTGAAGCTGCTTTGCGCAAATCCCGATATTATTGTGGATCGGGGTGAAGTGCGTGAATGGTGCGCAGGGGCTTTGGCGGCACTTTATACGGAAATGGGCGGCGAAAGCCTGTATTTCGGCAAGCCGCATCCGCCGATTTACGACCTTGCCCGCCGCAGGCTGGCCGCGTTGGACAAGGCCCCTTCCGATCCGCGGATCATTGCGATCGGCGACGGGATTGGTACCGATGTTCTGGGTGGCGTTCAGGAAGATCTGGATGTGCTTTTCATCTCTGGTGGTTTGGCAGCCGCCGAGACGAAAACCGACCGTCAGCCCGATCCAGAGGCACTCGCCGCCTATCTGCAAGACGCACAAATGAGCGCAACCTACACGATTGGGCACCTTCGCTAGCAGGAATCACTTGATCTTTCTGCGTTTGCAAAGTAATAAAATTTCAATATCATCGTGACTACGGAATTTTTGTTACTTTATGGAGCCTGACATGTTGGATAACGCACCCCGCGGAACGATCTGCATCGAAGATATCGAAATCGGCATGATCCGGTCGATCCGCAAAGTCATTACCGATCGCGATATCGAGATGTTCGCCGAAGTCTCAACAGACCGGAATCCTGTGCATCTGGACGAAGACTACGCCCAGGAAACGATATTTGGCGGGCGCATCGCGCATGGCATGCTAACGGCGGGTCTGGTCAGCGCCGTCATTGGCGAACAGCTGCCCGGTCACGGGACGGTTTACCTTGGTCAAAGCCTCAAGTTCCTCGCGCCGGTCCGCCCCGGCGATATGGTGCTGGCAGAGGTTGAAGTGACCGACATTGACCATTCAAGGCGCCGCGTAACAATGAACACCCGCTGCATGGTGAACGACAAGAAAGTGCTTGTTGGCGACGCAACTGTTTTGGCGCCTTCGCGTAAATTCGACTAAGGTCTGCGGCGGTCTTGCGCGCCCTAGCGACCTCAGCTACCCAAAGCCATGCGCATTATTCGTGACACCGTTTTTATTGATCCTTCCGACCGTGGTGCCGCTGCGGCAATTGGTAATTTCGACGGTGTCCACATCGGGCATCGCGCTGTCATTGACCTGACACGCGCGGCAGCCAAGGCCGCCAATGCGCCTTTGGGGATCATGACCTTTGAACCCCACCCGCGCAGTTACTTTTCCCGCGACGACAGCCCCTTTCGCCTCATGAGCGCCGAGGCAAAGGCCAATCGGTTGGCCAAACTTGGTGTCGAAAAGCTTTACGAGGTGCCCTTCAACGAAGCGCTGGCCAACCTGACGCCGCGCGAATTCGCGCAGACAGTAATCGCCGATCAACTTGGGCTAAAGCACGTGGTTGTCGGGGCAGATTTCTGTTTTGGCAAAGACCGCGCCGGCACTGTAGCGGACCTGCAGCGTTTTGGGGCGCAAATGGGCTTTGACGTGACGATCACGCCAATCGTGGCGATTGATACGGCCAACGTATCATCCACCGCGATCCGTCAGGCGCTGACCGACGGCAAACCCCGCGATGCTGCCGCGATGCTGGGACATTGGCACCGTATCGAAGGCAAAGTCATTCGCGGCGAACAGCGCGGACGAGAGCTGGGGTATCCGACGGCGAACATGTCGATCAATGGACTGCATCCGCCCAAGTTCGGTGTCTATGCCGTCAAGGTCGATGTGCTTGATGGCCCACATAAGGGCAAATACAATGGCGCGGCCTCAATCGGGGTGCGTCCGATGTTTGGCGAAAACATACCCAACTGCGAAACCTTCATCTTTGACTTCAAAGGCGACCTATATGGCGCGACGCTATCGGTGGCTTTGGTCGAATACCTCAGACCAGAGCTGAAGTTTGACGGATTAGAAGCGCTGATCACCCAGATGGACGCCGACTGCGTCAAGGCACGCGAGATTCTGGCAGATGTGCGCTGATATCCCCCGTGACGGGTTGGCGGACCGGTTCTGGGAAATCAAACCGATGTCCAAACTGAACCGTCAGGAATGGGAAGCGCTGTGCGATGGTTGCGGGAAATGCTGTCTGAATAAACTAGAAGACGACGAAGGCACGGTTGCGTTGACGCGCGTCGCCTGTCGTTTGCTGGATGACAGCACCTGCCTGTGTGGCAACTATACCAACCGGCACCAGTTTGTCCCTGAGTGCATCGTGCTAAGCCCCAAGACAATCAAAGAGAACCTTTATTGGCTGCCGCTGACCTGCGGATACCGGTTGGTTCATGAAGGCCGCCCACTTTACGACTGGCATCCGTTGATTTCCGGCGATCCGAATTCCGTCCACGCGGCAGGCGTCTCGGTGCAGGGTCAGACCGTTTCCGAGGTCACAGTCGATGAAGACGACTGGGAAGACTACATTATCGAGGAACCCTACTAGATGTTTTTTGCCTCTGACAACGCTGGCCCCGCCCATCCAAAAGTGATGGAGGCCCTGATCGCTGCCAACCAAGGATACGCCATGGGCTATGGCGCAGACCCGATCATGGACGCAGTCCGTGCGCAGGTGCGTGACATCTTCGAGGCGCCCCAAGCGGCAGTGTACCTGATCATCAATGGCACGGCGGCAAACTCTGTTCTACTGGGAACAATGTCCCAGCCCTGGCAGACGATCTTTTGCAGCGATTGCGCGCATATCCACGAGGATGAATGCAACGCACCAGAATTTTACACAGGGGCAAAGCTGACACTGGTTCCGACAACAGACGGCAAAATGAACGCCAGTGATCTGCGCACCAAAATCCTTGCCGAAGAAAACCGCGGTGTGCATGGCCCTCAGCGCGGGCCGCTTTCGATCACACAAGTGACCGAGAAAGGCACGATTTACACACTGGACCAGATCAATGAATTGACGGCGACCGCGCAGGACTATGGCATGAAAACCCATCTGGACGGTGCGCGCTTTGCCAATGCGCTCGCTGCTCTGCAGTGTTCACCAGCAGAAATGACGTGGAAGGCTGGCGTTGACACCGTCAGCTTTGGCGGGACCAAGAACGGCGCGCTGGGTGTCGAGGCCTGCATAATTTTTGATCCGGACATTGCATGGGAATTCGAGTTGCGGCGCAAGCGTGGTGGGCATCTACTGTCCAAGCATCGCTATCTGTCGGCACAGATGCAGGCATATCTTGCAGATGGTTTGTGGCTGGACATGGCGCGCGCCGCCAATGCCCGATGCGCGCAATTGGCCAATGGTCTGCGGGGCAATGATGCGGTCAAAATACTCTTTGAACCCCAAGCCAACATCATCTTTTTCGATATGCCCCGCCGCGAACACAAACGGATGCTGGACGCCGG
This sequence comes from uncultured Yoonia sp., assembly GCA_965364495.1. Classification (GTDB taxonomy): domain Bacteria; phylum Pseudomonadota; class Alphaproteobacteria; order Rhodobacterales; family Rhodobacteraceae; genus Yoonia. The sequence goes on from CBDTYC010000141.1 coordinate 5,464, forward strand.
TGCAGTCTACAATGTGATGAACGGTGACCCCGCGACAGGCGATCCGGAACAGACCCTGATGGGCCGCCTTGTCACCGACTGGTCGATGACCGAAGACGGGGTGAACCAGTTCCTGGATCTTTTGCGCGGCTAGAGCCTGCCACCAAGGTAGGCGTCCAGATCATCAATGCGGTCTTCACCCCAGAACCGCTGGTCGGTATCGGTAATGAAGAATGGCGCACCAAAGGCACCGGCAATTACGGCATCTTCCAGGTTCTTGGCAAAGGTATCGGCGCTGGTCAGCATGTCTTTGTCTGCGAGTGCTGGATCAAAACCGCATTCTTCAAGACAGTCGCGAATGACATCATCCTGACTGATGTCGCGTTCATCCGCCCAGCACGCCTTGCCGAATGCATGCACCAGCTCGCCGACATCGGCGCCGGTATTTTGGGCCGCAATGATGGCATAGGACGATGGTGCAGCATTCGTCGGCCAGAAAGCCGGCTTCGGGTTCAACGGTACGCCGATGACCTTTGCGCGGCGTATCATGTCTTGCAGGCGGTATTCCTGCCGGTTCGGATGGCGGTCTTTGGGCGGTGTGCCGCCAGTGCGTGAAAACAGGCCCATGATATCCAGCGGCTTGTAGGTGATTGGCGCGCCATACTTCTTGGCTACGTCACCTGGCCGCTTGCCGCTCAGGTAGGTGAAAGGCGAAATCGTTGCGAAGTAATAGTCGATATGTGGCATTTTGCGGTTCCTGCGGCAGCTGAATTCTTTGCGCGACGGTAAGCTTGTGGTACGCGGTGTCAACGCCACGATTCTGTTACATTGCCGTAACGTTCCCTTCTGCCAAAGGACAGCCTCCATGCCCACAATGATCGAACCAAAGCTGATTTCCGGAAACGCGAACCAGCCGCTGGCAAAAGCAATTGCCCGCCGCATGTCGATGCATCGCGGTATGGACGTCGGGTTGATCGACGCGCGGGTCGAACGGTTCAACGATGGCGAAGTCTTTGTCGAGGTCTACGAAAACGTGCGCGGCGAGGACATGTTCATCGTCCAGCCCACATCAAACCCAGCCAACGACAACCTGATGGAGCTGTTGATCATCGCTGACGCCCTGCGCCGGTCATCAGCCGCACGGATCACCGCAGTAATCCCGTACTTCGGCTATGCCCGACAGGATCGCAGATCAAAGGCACGGACACCGATCACGGCCAAACTGGTGTCGAACATGATTGTCGAAGCGGGCATCGAACGCGTTTTGACCCTTGATTTGCACGCAACCCAGATTCAGGGTTTTTTCGATATTCCCGTCGATAACCTTTATGCTTCGCCCATCTATGCGCTGGACGCGATGCACAACTTCCGTGGGAAAATGGATGATCTTATGATCGTCTCGCCAGATGTTGGCGGCGTTGCCCGTGCACGTGATCTGGCCCAACGCATCGGCGCGCCCTTGTCGATCGTCGACAAACGCCGCGGCAAGCCTGGCGAAGTGGCAGAAATGACTGTGATCGGCGACGTTAAAGACAAAGTCTGCGTGATCGTGGACGACATTGTCGATACGGCGGGGACATTG
>CBDTYC010000142.1:0-6979 GCA_965364495.1 uncultured Yoonia sp.
GGCCGTGCCGCGCTCGACAACGCCGCGCATCATTGATGTCAGCTGGTAGGCTGTAATCTCGTTCATGACGCGGTCGCGGTTGGACTGGATGCGCGGGGCATCACCGGCAGGCAGGGTCGCTTGGTCACAGTCAAGGCAGGTACGCTGATCGTGCCGGTAGACTGTCCGACCGTAGCGGTCTTGCACACGGTCTACCAGAGTTGGTTCAACGCGTTCGCCACCATTTGCAAACATGGCGTATGCGGCAACCATTTTGAACAGCGTCGTCTCGTCCGATCCCAGCGACGCCGACAGAACAGGATTCATGCGGTCGTAGACGCCAAAGCGTTCGGCATAGCGCGCAACTGTGCCAATCCCGATTTCTTGTGCTAGTCGGATCGTCATCAGGTTGCGCGACTGTTCAATGCCTGTGCGCATAGGCGTTGGGCCGTAAAACTCGTTCGAGGAATTGCGCGGCCGCCAAGTGCCTTGCGGTGTGTTCACCGTGATCGGTGCGTCGACAATGATCGTCGCCGGTGAATAACCGCTATCAAGCGCGGCGGCATAGACGAATGGCTTGAACGAAGACCCGGGCTGACGCTGCGCCTGTGTCGCACGGTTAAACACCGAATGCTGATAACTAAACCCGCCCTGCATCGCGATCACGCGACCCGTATTGACGTCCATAGCCATAAAGCCGCCCTGAATCTCTGGCACCTGACGCAAAGACCACCGCACGAAATCACCGTTGTCATTGACCAAACGGCGCACATGAACAACGTCACCGGCAGTGAAATTGTCAAAGAAATCACCCACCAGCCAGCGGATATCCTCGCGCGGAACCGTGAACGGCTCTGCTTCGGTTTCGATCACGTTTTCGATCCCGAGCGTCAGCGAATTCTCGGCGACTTCAAGAATGACAGCCGGTTACCACGTCCCATCAAGTGCAATATCACGCGGGACGTTCAAACCGGACAAGGCCGCACGCCACAAGTTTTCGTCTGCCAAAGCTTCTACGGCAATCGTCTCGCCTGTGCCGCGCCACTCTCCTGTGTCGCGGTCATAGTCTTCCAGACCGCGCTGCAGAGACTGTGCGGCTGTAATCTGCAGATCGGGATCTACTGTCGCACGGATCGACAGGCCACCCGAAAAGAATTCTTCCTCGCCGAAGTTCTGGCTTAGCTGACGACGGATTTCGTCGGTGAAATAATCGCGCTCTGGCAGGCTTTCACGGAAATCCTCGTAGTCGCCGCCTTGCACTGACAAAAGCGGTGCGTTGCGTTCAAGGTCATAAGTCTGGCGGTCGATATACCCGTTCTCGAACATTTCGCGCAGCGTGTTGTTGCGCCAAAAAACGGCAACCTCGCGGTCACGGACAGGGTGGCGGTTGCTGGGTGATTTCGGCAGCGACGCAAGATAAGCTGCCTCTCCTGCTGTCAGTTCCGTCAGCGGCTTGTTGAAATAGGTCAGCGCGGCGGCAGTTACACCGTAGCTATTCTGTCCCAAGAAAATCTCGTTCAGGTAAAGTTCCAAAATCCGCTCTTTCGGCATGACACCTTCGATACGGACCGCAAGAATGATCTCTTTGATCTTGCGCTCGGCCGACACTGAACCGTCCAACAAAAAGTTCTTCATGACCTGCTGCGTGATGGTCGATGCGCCGCGTAGGTTTTCGCCGCGCGACGCAATCGCATCGTATGCAGCAGAAACGATACCCATCGCATCAAAGCCCTGATGCGCATAGAAATTCTTGTCCTCGGCAGAAATGAATGCCTGCTTGACGATATCGGGGATTTCCTCGGCTGGTGTAAACAACCGCCGCTCTACGGCGAATTCGTCGATGATCTGCCCTTCGCCCGAATAAATCCGGCTGATTGTTTTCGGTGTGTATTGCGACAGGGTTTCATAGCTGGGCAGATCACGCCCGTACAAATAAAGTACGCCGCCCAGACCAATTGCACCCATCACCAACCCAAGGGTCAGAAGCGTGAAAATACCACCGAAAAAAGATAAAATGAAACGAAGCAAGGTCGGGCAATCTCAGTCTTAATTGTTCATCCCAACTATATGCGTCCACGGGGCAATGGTCAAAAGGCCAAATGCCTTGTGACGCAACTAGACGCCGCCAATCCGTTCACAATTGCCTGAGCCGCGGGGGTGGCGTTAACGCGCCAGCAAGGAAACGGTTTCAACGATTGCACGTGCGATCTGCGCGCGCCCTTCTGCTGTTGCCAGAATAGCCCTGTCTTGCGGGTTCGAAAGAAAGCCGGCCTCGATCAAGACACTCGGGAAATCAGCGGCCGTCAGCACAGCAAACTGCCCTTCCCTGCGCGGTCTGGTGTTCAATCGCACCCCTGCACGGCCCATTGCAGGCACCAGCGCGTCGGCAAAGCGGCGGCCTTCGGGGCCTGTCTGCGCCCGTGCAAGATCCATCAGCGCGGTCGCAACACGGTCTTCGGCGGTATCAAGATCAACACCGCCCAAAAGATCGCCACGCTCGTGACGTTCCACGATCCGCCGCCCTGCGTCTTCGCCGCCATCGGCTGACAAGGTATAGACCGACGCGCCTTGGGCCGTGTCTTCTTCCAATGCATCCGCATGCAGCGAGATAAACAAATCTGCACCGACCTGCCGCGCAATCGTTAAACGCGCCGAAAGCGGCACGAAGACATCACCCTTGCGCGTCAAAACAGCCTGTAAGCCGTTGGTCGCATTAATTTTCACCGCAAGCTCTTCAGCCATAATCAGCATCAGATCAGCCTCTTTGATGCCGCCCTTGTCTGCACCGGGATCAATCCCGCCGTGGCCCGGATCAATCACGACAACAAAGTCCCCGCTTTCGATAATTTGTCGGGCCGCAACGGGGTCAAACGTGATTGCTGCCTCCCAGCCTGGATCAGGCGGAGCGCCAGCATTTTCGATGAAGTCAGCTTCGCTTGCCTGTTGCAGGACGATTCTTAGTTCTGCGCCAGCCTCTGACCTAATCATCCCCGCTTGCGTGATCACCAGAGGTTCTGCCAAATCCACCACCATCCGCGACCAACCCGGACGCAGTGGCCCAAAACGAACAGCCGTTGCGCGATCACCAGAGCGGATGCTGTCCGGTGACATCCCCGCGAAAGACACATCTTCGAAATCGACGACCAGACGGCGCGGTGCATCAAGGGTAAAGGCACGGTATGGTGTGATATCGCTGAGGCCCAATGACACCTCAAGTGTCCACCAACCGTCACTGATTGAGGCACGATCAGGATCGATCGTAACTTCGGCAAAGCCCATATTTGCAAGTAACACCAATCCGGTCAGCCAGCGGATCATGTGGTACGCGCCTGCATGAATGTCTTGAGCCGTGCCAATCCTTCGACGATATCGGCCGTTGCGCGTGCATAGGAAAACCGCAACCAATGCCGCCCGCGTACCGCATCGAAATCAAGACCCGGCGTAACCGCAACCCCCGCATGATCAAGTATTTCAGCGGCAAACCCAAGCGCATCGTCGGTGTAATCGGAAACATCCACATAGATATAAAATGCACCATCCGGCGGCGCAAACTTGCCCAGGCCTGCGTCCTGCAGACCTGCTATCATCAGGTCGCGATTGGCAGCATAGACCGCGCGGTTCGCATCCAGTTCCGGGGTGCAGTCCATGGCATAGAGCGCCAATTTCTGAGCCGCATGAGGCGCGCAGATGAACATGTTTTGCGCCAAACGCTCGACCCTGCGAACGTGATCTTGAGGCACAATCATCCACCCGACGCGCCATCCGGTCATCGAAAAATATTTCGAGAACGAATTCACGACATAGACATCATCGGTGACCTGTAGGGCCGTAACAGGCGATTTCTCATACTCGATCCCGTGGTAGATCTCGTCTGAAATGAAAGCGGCGCCTTGGCGCTGGCATGCTTCGGACAAGGCTTTCAGCGCCTCTAGATCAAGCATTGTCCCCGTTGGATTGGCAGGTGACGCGACAATCAAACCATCTAGATCATGGGCTGAAACATCCTCGGGGACCGGCTGAAAACGTTGTTCCAGGCTAGTTTGGATGTCGACGGGCGTCAGCCCGACGGCCTTTAGGATCTGGCGGTACGAGGGATAACAAGGAGTACCGAGCCCAACCCGCGCGTCATTGTCAAAAAGCGCTGAAAACGCCAAAAGAAACGCGCCAGATGCGCCGCTGGTGATCACGACCCGTGCAGGGTCGACATCAACGCCGTACCATTGTGCATAGTGGCGCGAAATCCGTGCGCGCAGTTCTGGCAGCCCAAGGGCGACTGTATAGCCCAGTGGGTCGGACAGTTCGGCAATCAGTTGCGCCCGTGCAGATTCTGGTGCGGCTGTTCCGGGTTGGCCGACCTCCATATGGATAATATGACGGCCCGCAGCCTCGGCGGCACGCGCCGCCTCCATGACATCCATGACGATAAAGGGATCAACGTCGCCCCGGGTTGAATGTCGCATGCTAGGCCTCGCTTGGGTTTGTCTTTGTTTGCCCATCACGAACGGGTGAGGTCAAGTGCGAACGCCATGGACGCCGCATCACAAAGCACTAGGTCTACTTATGCAACTTCAAACCGGAGAATAATTCCTATGACAACACGTCGTACTTTTTTAACAGGTGCTGCCGCAATGGGCGGTATTACGCTTCTTCCATATCAGGCAGCGGCAGGCGGTCACGGGGCCGATAGCTTTGCGTCAAATACTGGTGAGGTCATCATCACCCCGAAGAGCCACGCCTCTTTCGTGATGCAAACACCTGCAGGCACGATGTACGTCGATCCGGTCGGCGATCCGGCAACTTATGCCGATATGCCCGCCCCCGACATGATCATCATCACCCACGAGCATGGCGATCACTACAACGCCGAGACACTGGCAGCGATCATGGGCGACGAAACCACGACGATCACCAACCCGGCCGTTTTTGATATGCTGTCGGATGACATGAAAGCCCGCGCAACATCCCTTGCCAATGGCGAAAGCATGATGGCTGGCGATGTCGGCATCGATGCGATCCCCGCTTATAACATCACAGAAGATCGTCTTAATTTTCACCCGCAAGGTCGTGACAACGGGTATGTGATTACGGTGGACGGACTACGTCTCTATGTGTCCGGTGATACCGAAGACACAGTCGAAATGCGCGCGTTAGAAAACATAGATATTGCGTTTGTTTGCATGAACTTGCCGTTCACAATGGATGCAGATGCCGCTGCATCGGCGGTCAGCGCATTCGCGCCAAGCTATGTCTATCCGTACCACTACCGCGGTCGTGACAACGGCACACAAGACCCTGCAGCATTTGCAGAAATGCTGGCAGAAGGTATCGAGGCAAAATTTGGTCCTTGGTACGGCTAGGTGTTTTCTGGGTAAGGCGGATTATGCTCCGCCTTACCTATCCTCTGCAGCGGTTGCAGCATCAATCTCTGCGGCTTTCTTTTCGACCTGCTCAACAATATGATCGACCATATCATCGTTTGATTGCTTGTGGCTTTGCTTTCCACCAAGATAGACCATCCCCGAACCAGCGCCGCCGCCCGTCCATCCGACATCGGTCATCAGCGCCTCGCCCGGGCCGTTCACAACACATCCGATAATCGACAAGGACATTGGCGTCTTGATATGTTCAAGGCGCTTTTCCAGTGCTTCGACGGTCTTGATCACATCAAAACCCTGCCGCGCACAAGACGGGCACGAAATGATATTCACACCGCGATGACGCAGTCCAAGGGATTTCAGAATCTCGTAGCCGACTTTGACCTCTTCCACGGGATCAGCGGACAGGCTGACGCGGATTGTGTCACCGATCCCCATCCAAAGCAGATTACCCAAGCCAATCGCTGATTTGATAGTGCCGGATGTCAGACCACCCGCTTCTGTAATCCCAAGATGGATTGGCGCGTCCGTCATGTCGGCCAGCTGTTGATAGGCTGCCGCAGCCATGAACACATCAGAGGCTTTGCAGGAAATCTTGAATTCGTGGAAATCATTGTCTTGCAGGATCTTGATATGATCCATCCCGCTTTCGACCATCGCGTCAGGGCAAGGTTCGGCATATTTATCAAGCAGATGCTTTTCCAATGACCCTGCGTTCACTCCAATACGGATCGAACAATTGTTGTCCCGCGCAGCCTTGATCACCTCTTTGACGCGCTTTTCGTCGCCAATATTACCGGGGTTGATCCGCAGACAGGCAGCACCCGCCTCTGCCGCTTCAATGCCGCGTTTGTAATGGAAATGGATGTCGGCAACGATCGGCACCGAAACTTCTGGCACAATATGCTTTAGCGCGGCGCTCGATGCTTCGTCAGGGATCGAAATTCGCACAATATCGGCACCTGCGTCAGCCGCAGCTTGGACCTGTGCGATCGTGCCTTTGATATCTGTCGTCAGCGTATTGGTCATTGTCTGCACAGAAATCGGTGCGTCGCCACCAACCGGAACGTTTCCCACCATAATCTGACGGGACTTGCGACGGTATATATTGCGCCAAGGACGGATGTGGTTCAACGACATAAGGGACAGCTTTCAAGTGCGGATCATTTTCAGGGAACTTAGGGCTCAAAACGAGTGGCAGCAAGCCGTCGACGCTGCGTCTATTGGTCCGTAATCGCCTGTGCGACGTTGACCATCTCGGCCAGATCATTGTCGGCATCCAGATCGGCAAGGGCGTAAACCTCGGTCAGGCTGTCTGCTGTGAGTTCGACATTTGACGTGACCACACCGCTTGGCCCGACAGGGCCGTAGTGCACACCATTCACAGCGAAATACATCGCGCCACTTTCGCCTACACGCAAACGCGCTGGATCTTCAGTGGCAGGCACGACGAAATTCTGACCGGGTTCCATCACACCTTCAAAAATGATCGTACCATCAGCGGATTGCACCCGCACCCAAGCAGGACGCACGGCTACCAATTGCAGTTCGGGCACAGGCGGTTCGACGACCTGAATTGCGGGCACCACTGTCGTTTCAGTGTCAACAGCGGCCAGAACAGGCGC
>CBDTYC010000143.1:0-6925 GCA_965364495.1 uncultured Yoonia sp.
AGCCCAAACCGACTACTTTCGGTCTGTCGGTCTCTAATGTTCTAATGTAGCATCCGCGTTGATTAGTGTGCCAAGCAAGTGCAGTGTAGCTTTGGCAGCTTCCTGATGGGGGAATTCTGCCTGATGGGGAGAATTCAGATGCCAAACTTCACAATGCCGCCGACCAATTCGACAGCGCCGTTGGCCACACTGCGCGCCAGCCATTTTTGTTTGCGCGTCCCCGACTTCGCCGAGGCAAAACAGTGGTTTATCGACAAACTGGATTTTCGTGTGGTCCATGAATGGCACGAAGCCATGCTTAACGTCGACATGGGCTATCTTGCAGCTGCAGATGATGATCGCTGCGTCATCGAAATTGTTGGCGGAAACGACCCCGCTATCGGAGAACGGGCTTCCGCTGACTTTCCAGGTTCATTTTCCACAACGGGGTTTCATCATTTTTGTTTCACCGTGTCATCGGTTGACGAAACCGTAGAACTCCTTCGGACACGCGGCGTGACCATTGTTGCCGAACCATTTGAAGTTGAAGCGATCGGACGCAGGTTGGCATTTTTTGCGGACCCATGGGGAAACCTCTTTGAGTTAGAAGAGGTGCTTATCTAACCGTTCCGAACGGCAGCTCCGTCCACATACCAGACCTTGCAAACACGCTCAAAGCTTACGGATTTTCAGCGACGCCAATCGGTTTTCGTCCTTTGTCAGAACTTCGAACCGGAAGCCGTGGAACGAGAATACCTGCCCTTCGACGGGGATCATCTGCGCTTCGTGAATGACCAATCCGGCGACGGTATTTGCTTCGTCGTCGGGTAGGTTCCAATCGTGGGCGCGGTTCAAGTCGCGAATCGTCATGGCACCATCAACGATATAGGCACCATCCGACGTCGCCGCGATCTGGTCTTCTTCGTGGTCATCAAATTCGTCTGCAATTTCGCCTACGATCTCTTCAAGAATATCCTCAAGTGTAATCAGACCTTGCAGGGCGCCATATTCATCCACCACCAAAGCAAAGTGCGTCTTGCGCTTCAGGAAATTGCGCATCTGGTCATCTAGAGTGGTCGAATCCGGCACAAAGTAGGGCGGCATCGCGACCTTCATGACGTCAAAGGCTGCCAGCCCGTGCGCGTCTTCTTCGCCACCACCAAGAAGCTTGTACATCGCGCGCAGCAAGTCTTTGGCGTGGATCACACCAATAATATTCTCTGGTTCGTCGCGGTAAAGCGGCAGACGGGTGCGCGGGCTTTCAAGGATTTGCGCAAGGATATCTTGCGGCGGCAACGCCGCATCGATCATTTCGATGCCGGAACGGTGCAGCATGATTTCTTCAACAGTCCGTTCATTCAGATCAAGCGCACCCAAAATCCGGTCACGGTCTTCTTTTTCAACCAGACCTTCGGAATGCCCCAACTGCAACGCGCCGGCGATTTCTTCACGAACGGCCAAGATGTTGCTGTCGGGGTCGGTGCGCACGCCAAAGACGAACAAGACGCCGCGCACCAGATAGCGGACTGCCGCCACGATTGGCGAAAACAGTACGACAATGATTGCGATTGGACGGGCGACACGGGACGCCACAACTTCGGGGTTGGTGATCGCCAGCGTTTTTGGCAGCACTTCGGCAAAGATCAAGACAAGCAAGGTCATAACCAAAGTGGCCACGGCGACACCGTTCTGGCCGAAAAGCTTGGTCAATACAGCTGTCGCCAGCGATGTTGCCAGAATATTGACAACGTTGTTGCCCAACAGAACCGACCCGATCAGTCGCTCGTTATCTTCGGTCACAACCAATGCATGACCTGCGCCTTTTGATCCCTTGTCCGCAGCAGAACGCAATTTGCCCCGAGAGGCAGCCGTCAGCGCGGTTTCAGAGCCGGAAAAGAAGGCCGATAGAACAAGTAGAATAAGTATGGCGCCGCAAGTAAGCCAAAACGCGGCGTCGAGAGGTAGGGTTTCCATCAGGTGCCTTCACGCAAATACTTTGTCGTTATGTAGGGTCCGGTTGCCAGCTTCAAGTCTTGGTGGATTTTGCCAACGGATGGTGATCCAAAACCAACGCTTTCAGGCGGGCATCAAGGACATGGGTATAGATCTCGGTGGTTGCAACGTCTGCATGGCCCAACATCGTCTGAATGGACCGCAAATCAGCGCCGCCCGCCAGCAAATGGGTTGCAAAAGCATGGCGCAACGTATGGGGCGTGACCTTGTCGGGGGACACGCCCCCAGCGACAGCGAATTCCTTGATCAGCCCAAAGAAGCGGTGCCGCGTCAGATGTCCCGATTTGCCGCGTGACGGGAACAGGAACTTGGACGCAGGCTTGCCATCAAGGCGTGCGGTGTCTTCGGCCATATCACGCGCCTTTAGATAGGTGGCCAAAGCGGTACGCGCAGGTGGCGACAATGGCACAAGGCGTTCTTTGCCACCTTTGCCGCGTACCAGCAGCATTCTGGGATCACCCCGTGCGGCAGACACCGGCAAGCTGACCAATTCAGTGACACGCATGCCGGTGGCATAAAGCAGTTCCATCAAGCAGCTATTGCGCAGGGCTTCTTTGGGGGTGTTGCGGGCCGCATCCAGCAAGCGGTCAACCTCAGCCAGCTCCAGTGTTTTGGGCAAGCGTTGTTCGCGCCCCGGGCCCTTGATCTGGATGGCAGGGTTATCGTCGCGCCAACCTTCGTCAAAGGCAAAGCGATAAAGCTGCTTGATCGCGGAAAGTCGACGCGCGCGCGTCGACTTGGCCAATCCTTCAGCTTCGCAGTCGATCAGATAGCTTTCGATGTGATCTCTGGTTGCCGTTTCAAAATGCAACATCTTGGTACCAAGCCATTCGGCAAACCCCTGCAGATCGCGCGCATAGGCAAGTTGGGTATTCGTCGCTGCATCAAGTTCGGCGGCTTGCGCCTCGAGGAATACTTGAATCCAGCGGGTCATGGGTTGCGCGGCAAAGGTCATGTACTGCGGTCCAAAATCAGGAACTGCAGGGCAGCACGTCGGGCGATATCCTCAAATCCGACGGCGCGCAGCACCGCCAGTGCATCGGTGACAGAGCGTAAATCGCCATCTGCACCAGCATCAAACAGGGCCATTGCCTGCAACAGTGCTTCGCCCAGTTTGCCTGCGTCAAGAAGTGACTGAAGTGCTGGTGAGGGGGTCGCTTGGTCGAATGCGGCCCTCACGGCTTGGCGTCGCGGCGTTGTCGCCTCTGCCGGCAAGCCACGTGCGACGGCAGTCAGAAAGGGGTCAAAGCCCGTTTGGGTTTGTGCCGCCTCGATTGCAACGCCTTCATAATCAGCAGACAAAAGTCCTATGTGAAAAGCGATGACAGCGGCTTCTTGGGAAAGCGGCAAATCCTGCAAGGTGTCGCCATAAAGGGCGGCAAACTGGATTTCCGCACGCGCGGCCTGCATTGCAGCCCACGCGTTGGGTAGGGTTGCAGAAACGCCGCGCGGGTCGCGGGCGGTCATCGCCACATCAAACCGCTGGATCGCCTCGGCGCGGTCCCAGATCCCGCCAGAGGCCGCAGGCGTGCGGGCCGTGTAGTGCTTGAGCAGGACATTTTCAGAAACCGCACCATAGCGGGCAAGTCGCTCTGCGGCTTCCAGTTGGGATTTCCACGCAGTTGTGAACCGCAAATCCGCATGGGAAAACGCGAGCGGCAAGGTCGCTGTGATCAACGGTTCGCCGATTGCCTCATGCATCCGGAATGTCAGCGGGCTGACACGGGACGGCGGGGGCAATGCCGGTTCGCCCTCGAACAGTTCGGGATCAAGAAACCGCGAAAGCAATGCTTCTTCCTCTAGCGTGATATCCCCCAGCACACGGTGCGTATTGAGGGTCAGCGCTGCCGCTGCCCAATCACCATTACGTGCCAGACAGAAAATACGGGCAGGATATGTCGGCGCTATCGACGGCGTTCTGCGCATTTCGGTGCAAGCATCGTCCTCTGTTCCGGTCAGCAATGCGACGTCGAACCAGCGCCGAAACAACGGCAATGTATCGGGGGAGGCCTGTTCGATCAGCGATTTTGCAGGTTCCAGCGCCCCAAGGTCGAGCAGTTTGTCCACCCGCGCCAAAAACAGCGCACCGTCCAGACCCGCGCCACGCGGCGGATCGGCCTCCGCAAGCAACAGGACTTTGAAAAATTCGCGCAAAGCGGGCAGGGTGTTCAGCCGTTCAGCGCGCACAAGATCGACAAGCGTAGCTTCGTCACTGGCGGCCCAGACGCTGCGTGGAATTCCTGTAAGACTGCTTGGCAACAGGCCGATCGGGTCCTTGGACGGGCGTTCCAACGTCGTCACAGTGACGTCGTGTGTCTGTGCCGTGTCGGTAATCGGCGCTTCAGGCTGGATCGCGGGTTCTACGCTGCGCGAGAGCCACTCGATCGCAGACAGCGGTTCGGTTGAACCAGCCTGTTGTGCAGGGACCCCTGCCGCCGACAAACACAAGACGGCGGCGAGCGCGTTAGTTTGAATCCAGCGTGACAGGGCGGGTTACCTCTTGTGAGGGGGCTGCGAAATCTGCGGGGAAGAAAAGCGGCCCGATATAGGCATAGGCGACCAACCCCACAGCTGCGAAGATGATCAAAAACGCCAGTGCCTTGATAAGCCGCCACATTGTTTGCCCCAATCCGTCTTTTCTACTGCTTATATGTGGGTTCTTTCCCATCTATTAAAGGGATTATATATGGCCTTTCGGACAAGATCACGGCATTCATTCATTAAATTTGCTATTCGGCACAAGATAGCCGAAATTTTGGAGTGACGACAGGATGTCTGACGGACCACATTACGATCTCAAACGCACTGTGGTGCTGGTGGGTATGATGGGGTCTGGCAAGACAGCGATCGGTCGCGCCTTGGCATTGCGCCTGAATGTTCCTTTTGTGGATAGCGACGCCGCGATCGAAGAGGCCGCCGCATCCAGTATCGCCGACATCTTCGCTCGTGACGGCGAAGCCTTTTTTCGCAAGCGCGAGGCAGAGGTATTGCGGCGATTGTTGTCAGGTCCGCCGCGGATTGTTTCAACAGGTGGCGGCGCGTTTCTGGCCCCTGCCAATCGCGAGATCATTGCGCAAATGGGCGTCGCTGTGTGGTTGGATGTCGATATTGAAACGCTCTGGGAACGTGTCCGCCACAAAGACACGCGCCCGTTGTTGCGCACCGCTGACCCCAAGGCCACGCTGGCCACGCTTTTCAAAGAACGCAGCCCCGTTTATAGCCTTGCGGGCCTGAAAATCAGCGTTAATGCGCACGCCAGCATTGCGCAAACCACGGACCTTGTGATCGACACTTTGACGACACGTCCCGATATTCTGGAGATTTCGTAAATGTCTGCCACTGTTCATGTTGATTTGCCCGGCCGCGCCTATGATATTTTGATTGGTCCCGGTGTACTGGGGCAGGCTGGCCAAAAGATTGCCGCGATGGGTGGGCGGCGGCATGTTTGTATCCTTACTGATGAAAACGTGGCGGCCTTGCATCTGGCTGCGCTAAAGGGCGTTCTCGGGGATGCTGGTTTGACGTCAGAGGCGCTTTTGCTGCCTGCTGGTGAAGGCACTAAATGCTGGGCGCAACTTGAACGCTCGGTCGAGTGGCTCTTGTCCCAAAAAGTAGAGCGCGGTGATGTTGTCGTTGCTTTTGGTGGCGGGGTGATCGGCGATCTGGCGGGTTTTGCTGCCGCCATTCTGCGGCGCGGCGTCCGCTTTGTGCAAATTCCCACCTCGCTTCTGGCGCAGGTCGACAGTTCTGTCGGGGGCAAAACGGGGATCAATTCGCCCAGTGGCAAGAACCTGATTGGTGCCTTTCATCAACCAAGTCTGGTTCTGGCTGATACGGCACTGCTGGGCACTCTGACCTCTCGGGATTTTCTTGCAGGCTACGGCGAGGTCGTGAAATACGGCCTGCTGGGGGATGCGGCATTCTTTGATTGGCTCGAGGCCGAAGGTCCGGCCTTGGCGCGTGGTGACATGGACGCGCGGGTGCGGGCCGTGACGCGGTCATGCCAGATGAAAGCGGACATCGTCCAGCGTGACGAGACCGAGCAAGGCGATCGTGCCCTTTTGAACCTTGGCCATACCTTCTGCCACGCGCTAGAGGCTGCGACCGGTTATTCTGACCGGTTGTTGCACGGTGAAGGTGTCGCGATAGGCTGTGCTTTGGCGTTTGAACTTTCCGCTCGGATGGGGCTTTGCAGTCAGGAAGACCCTAGCCGCGTCCGTGCGCATTTGCGCGACATGGGCATGAAAGTTGACATCCGCGATATCGCAGGCGACTTGCCTGACGCGGCGGATTTGCTTGACCTGATGGGCCAGGACAAAAAGGTGCTGGACGGCAAACTGCGCTTTGTTCTGGCGCGCGGTATCGGGGATGCCTTTATCACTTCGGATGTACCGCGTGATGTTGTGCGCAAGGTTCTTGACGACGCATTGCGGGCTTAGGGTCTGCGGATCACCACCGCAAAGGCCACTAGGTCTTTGGTTGCAGGACCAAAGGTTGATGCATTTCTGCGGCAAGAAAGCTTCTAGCGCGTCGTCTGTTGCCAGTTCACGTTTCTGGAACTGCTGGGCTATCAGTCATCGTCGGGATCATCCCAGAGGCTGATACCGTGCCGTTTTGCGAAATTCAGAAACAGCGGTGTTTCCATCACAAAAAGGGTGATGATCGAAAACACAAACCAGTTCACTTCAAAAAACAGCAGTGTGAAATCTGTGCCTGTACCCCAAAACAGCGCACCGGCCACGCCGACAGCGATGACCGACAGGACAATATCAATCGCCATGATCCGGTTCAGTGTTTTCTTTTGTAGCGAAGGATAGATGCCAAGATAGGCCATGCCCAGAATGACCCCGTTCAGGATCAATATCTGGGCTTCTGGCGAGAACTGCATGTCTTTAGAACGGGATTTCGTCGTCCATGTCATTGCCGCCGGATG
>CBDTYC010000144.1:0-6924 GCA_965364495.1 uncultured Yoonia sp.
GGTGTTGGCTTGTGGCTGGGACTGGTGATCGGCCTAGCCGTCGCGGCAGTGCTACTGCTGACGCGGTTTTGGGGGCGATCCGTCAAGATCACCCCGCAATCTGTTTCAGTCCAGCAGCTCTAGGTCGCGTAGCCGCAGGCGTGGGCTGTCAAGAAGACCAAAGTCTTCGAATGACCGCTTGTGAGGAAACAGCCCCAAATAGGCACGCAATGCGGGGCCGCGAATTCCAAGGTTGAATGCCGTGCCGGGATGAAGGGTTTCGACCTCGACCCCGTTCACCATAAGACCGCGCTGACCGGCAAAGCCAAATTGATAGACATTGAACGGGTCGGTCGGGCGCAAGGTCAAAACGTTGTTTCCATCGACAAAGTCCGCAGCGGGAATGAATGCGCGGTCATTGTCGCTGACGCGCCGGATGCCAGCTGCGCGATGCAGGATGCGCGCACCGTAACCAAGAAACAAATCAGGCGAAGGGCGGTTATACCCCATCGCGTCCGAGGCAATGCGGGTCAGTGCTGCGCCAGGATAGTTGGAAGCGACTGCTTGGGGCTGCATCTGGATGCTGCCGCGCCATTGCACGGTTTCGTAGCTACCGTCGTCCAGCCGCAGCTTGTCGCCCGGCAGAACGTCCTCGACGGCCATGAAGCCTTGGGGGGTGCTGACAAGAGCGCCTTGTTTGAGAACGCAAAAGGCGTGTTCATATGCAGGGTGTGCGCGTGCGATACGCTGTGTTTCGCACAATTGTCCCGTCTGATCGAGGTACATGATATCGTACTTGCGCATCGGCAGTTCGGGCGGCTGCGGCAATTGCGTCTTCGGAAGATCGGGGTTCAGTGAAACGGGCTGGCTTGATGTGCGAGAGAAAGCGGTTGAAAGGGACTGTTCCATGCGAAGGCCTATCTTTAGGGTTTCACATCGTCTGTTGGCCCACCACACAACATCAGAGGAAAACTCGGGTTACTGTTTAAATACAAAAGTCTGGTTTCGTGACCTTAATACGCGCTCTCGCCGTCCGCTCCGAAGCCGGAACGAATATGATGAAAGACTTAAGGTTCGCGTGCTGTCACTTTGTGCGAACATTGCACAAGGCGACCTTAACGCTGCTGCTCAAAAATGAATTATGCGCTTTGTGCCTGCAAAGCCGAAGGGTTCAGGTCTTCATTCGCGCGGTCTTTGCGGCGCGAAATCATGTCTTCCCGTTTTGTGCCACGCGCCCAAGGCATTGGGGTGTCGGAGCGCGAAACGGCGACCTCTAGGGATTTTTGCCAACGGCTTTTCATTTTGATACCTCTTATTAGAAACCCTCTTTTGAGCGAGGGCCTTAGAGACAATATGATCGCTTAAACTGGCAAGAATTTGACGGGGGTGAAAATTCTTTTGTTCTTCTTTGTTAACATCCGGAAGTGCCTGCAATCCTCTGAAAAAGATCAAGTAATCACTTTAAGGCTTAATCAATGGTGAATGGAAATTTAACAAAGTGGGGCGGTTTCGCCGCAATCTGGCCGCTTCGCCTTCGTCACAAGCGGATCGCAGCGATCAGTCGTCCATAGTCGGCCTGCATTTTGTGAACAGATCGCCGATAGCTGTAGAATCGCTTTTCATCCGCGTAGGTGCAATCACCGGTCCATGCGGTCTGGCCGACGCCAATCTTGCGCAGGCGCTGAAGTCCAAAGGCGGGCAGATCGAAATAGAACCGGTCGCCGTGGCCCGATAGAAAGTAACGCGCGTTGTCGGGGTCTGCTTCGACAAAGGTGGCCCGGAAATCTGGTCCGACTTCATAGTTGGATTGGCTGATCGAGGGCCCGATCACAGCAGTCATGTTTGCACGCGAAGCGCCTAGGCTTTCCATCTTGTCGACAGTTGCATCTAGCACGCCTAACAGCGCACCTTTCCATCCTGCATGTGCCGCCCCGATCACACCTGCAGATTGGTCCGCAAAAAGAACTGGCTGGCAGTCGGCCGTGAGAATCCCCAAAGCAATTCCTTCCGTCGCGGTGACCATCGCATCTGCTTTGGGTGCCTCGGTGAAAGGCGCCTCTATGGTAACGGCATCGGGCGAATGGATTTGATGGACGCCAACAAGGTTGGTTGCGTCGACGCCCATGGCATCTGCGACCCTTGCGCGGTTGATACGGACAATGTCGTGCTGGTCGGAACTGCCAAATCCGCAATTCAATCCGGAAAACACGCCTGACGATGCACCACCGCCGCGCCCGAAGAACCCGTGCGTCGTGCCTGCCAATAGCGGATGGCGTATAATGTCGAGTGTCATGGTTCCAACCCAGCTGGTGGTGTGGCGGCGGCGGGATAAATCCCGATCACTTTGAATAGGTCACCCATTTCAGCAGGGTGGGTCAAGCGCCGATGTGCAAGAACATGTGCTTTGCGTGCGTCTCCGGTCAGCCTTTGCGCCAGCGTTTGTGCCCGTGCCGTGATCCCGAGCCGCTCTAGGAAGACGCCTTGCGTGGTCAGTCGCGTAAATCTTGCAGGGACTGCGTTTTCTGCGATTGCAGCGAAATCGACGTGTGCGGTCAAATCATTTGCACCGGGGGTCGACAAAGGGTCCACGTGTTCATGCGCCTTCAGCGCTTGTAATGTGTCGCCCCTTGATTGCCAGTCGCCGTAGTCGATGATCAGCGCCGCGCCGCCATGCGCCGCAATCAACTGTCCAATTGTCTGCATGATTGTCGGCAGGGCGGGGCAATGCTCGACCAGATCGCCTTCGCTTGTGTCGGCAAGCCGGTGTTCGAGTATGCCGATCGGGGCGGCGGCCGTTAGGCCAAAACTGAGGGCGGCGTCGGTCGTTCCAACCATCTTTTCGCGCCAAGCATCGCCTGCGCGCACGAATTGCCGGATGGGCAGCGCGTCGAAGAACTCGTTCGCGATCAACAGAAGCGGCTGTGCGGGCAGGGTCGTTATGTTGTCGTGCCAGACTGCCTGCGGGACAACCTTCGCTTGCGCTTGTCGCAGGACTGGTGACGTCTCGATAAAGTGGACAGTCAGGGCATCGTGGAACCCCGGCACTGACTTGGTCGCGCGTAAAACGTCCGCCATAAGTGTGCCGCGGCCCGGTCCCATCTCTGCAAGTGTGACCGGTGCTGGGCTGCCTTGGTTGATCCAAGCCTGCGCCAGCGAGAGGCCGATGAGTTCACCGAACATCTGGCTGATCTCGGGGGCGGTGATAAAGTCGCCGCCTTGCCCGAATGGATCGCGGGTCGCGTAGTAGCCATGCGTGGGATGCATCAGGCAGTCGGCCATATAGTCAGCCAGACTGATCGGTCCGGTCCGCGCGATGCGGGCAACCAGAAGATCACCCAGCGCGGTCATCTGCGTCGCGCCATTAGCACGACCAGAAGCCCCACAAGGATCATCGGCAGTGTGAGCGTTTGGCCCATTGTCAGGCCGACACCATTGATGTGGAACGCCAACCCCAAGTCATTGCCGATGCTGACGAATTGCGCGTCTGGCTGGCGCACAAACTCTACCAAGAAGCGCGAGATGCCGTAGCCCATGAAGAAGACGCCAGACAGAAGCCATGGTTTTTTCAGCGCGCCCAAGCGGAATGCCAGCAAGATCAGGATTGACCCCAACAGCAAACCTTCGAGCCCTGCCTCATAGAGTTGCGACGGGTGGCGCACGCAAGGTTCCAGCGCGGTCGCGCAGGCTTGGGCAGCCTGGCCCGGAAAAACCACGCCCCACGGCAGGTCGGTCGGCCGCCCCCAAAGCTCTGCGTTGATGAAATTCGCAATCCGCACGAGGAAAACCGCAGGTGTTGCAGACACGGCGATAATGTCGGCAAGTTCAGGCAAGGGCACTTTTTGACGTTTGCTGAAGATAAAGACGGCCGCCACGACACCTAGGAAACCGCCATGGAACGACAGCCCGCCCTCCCAGATCTTGATGATGTCGAGAGGGGCCGCAAGAAACTCGGCAGGTTTATAGAACAGCACATAGCCCAGGCGTCCACCTCCGATCACCCCGATCACGATGTAGGTCAGCAGGTCTTCAAGCTGTGCAACCTTCATCGGCGGTCCGTTGCGCCAAAGCGCCGGACGGTTCAGGGCGTACTTGATGATCTGCCAGCCAATCGCGATTCCCACGATATAGGCCAAGGCGTACCAGCGCAGCGCGATTTCAAAACCGCCGACGCTATAGGCAAAAATCTCGGGCGAGATATTGGGAAATGGAATAGATGCTTGCATGATGCCATTCCTTGTCGCCGCGTGCGGCAAAGTCAACCAACCTTTGTCGGGTTGTCGGATCGTCCCCGAGGGCCCATATAGTGGTCAAAGCGAATGGAGGCCCCGATGCAAGGCAGCAACAAGATTTTGGATGACATCAGCCAATTGATGACAAACGCGATGGGCGTAGCCCAAGGCGCCAAGGACGAGGCGCAGACAGCAATGTCATCAATGATGGATCGCTGGTTGGCTGACCGCGATTTCGTCACCCGCGAGGAATTCGATGCGGTGCGCGCGATGGCCCAAAAGGCCCGCGAAGAGAACGACGCGCTGGCCGCACGGATTGCCGTGCTGGAAGCAAAAGACAAGTAGGTCGGGGTTCTACCCGACACACGAGACTAGGCATAAAAGCATGCATCGGCGGGTGATTTCCGCCGTCCGCAAACCGGCATGCCAAGCGGCTTGCCGGCCCAAATGCGTCAAATCTTGAACAAACGCATAACATATCCACATGAAATTTCTGTAGCTCCCTCTTATCCCCAAGAAATTGCTTTACAGCTGGGACCCCTTCGGTCCACGATATGTAGTAGGGGATAAAGGTGAACAACACCGCCCCTAGAGCAGTTATCTAGCGCTTGGGCACTGCCATGACCCAGTCGCCAACGCAGTGAGGCAAAGCACATGGCATTGTCCGAACATTTTCTTGAAGCTGACGACCTTCATCCGATTGATTTGGTGGAACACATCGCCGAACATCATGCATGGGAATTTGACCGCATCCACGACGACCAGATCGCTATGGCTGTCGAAGGGCAGTGGCGTACCTATTCCATAACATTGGCTTGGTCGGCGTATGACGAAACGCTTCGCCTGATTTGCACCTTTGACATGGAACCACCCGAAGACCGGATGCCAGCCCTTTTCTAGGCGTTGAATACCATCAATGACCGCTGCTGGGCGGGCGCGTTTACTTGGTGGGAAGAGCAAAAGCTTATGGTCTACCGATACGGTCTGATGTTGAGCGGGGATCAGGTCGCAGGGCCGGATCAAATCGATACGATGATTTCGGCGGCGGTTGCAGCTTGTGAGCAGTATTATCCTGCAATCCAGTTGGTCACTTGGGCCGACAGGACGCCGCACGAGGCCGTACAGGTCGCTATCGGCGGCGCATACGGGCGCGCGTAAAAAAATTGCAAAGTGGGTTTCAACCCACTTTGGCTTTGCGTAACCTTTTGCGAGACGGACAAGAGGTAACTCCATGAATATGACTGATGTTGCGGCCCGCGGGCTGGTTTTATTGGGCTGCGGCAAGATGGGGTCTGCCATGCTCAAAGGTTGGCTTCGCTCTGGCCTGCCGCCCAAGTCGGTTTTTGTGATTGACCCGCATCCTTCGGCCTGGCTCAAGGATCAGGGGGTGAATATTGGTGCCGAATTGCCTGCCAATCCCGCAATTGTGATTATTGCGGTCAAGCCGCAGATGATGGCGGATGCTTTGCCGGACATCAAAGCGCTGGGCGATAGCGACACGCTGGTGATATCAATCGCGGCAGGGACACCGATCAGGATATTCGAAGCAATGCTGGGTGATCAAACGCCCATCGTGCGCGCCATGCCAAACACCCCCGCCGCTGTAGGGCGCGGGATAACGGCGTTGATTGGCAATGCCAACGTCAAGCCGGACGACATGGATTTGGCAGAGGCGCTTTTGCTGTCGATCGGTCAAACTGTGCGATTAGAGAATGAAGGGCAAATGGATGCTGTCACCGCCGTTTCCGGCTCTGGTCCTGCGTATGTTTTCCATTTGATCGAGACATTGGCAGCGGCAGGCGAGGCCGAAGGTTTGCCTGCAGATCTCGCGATGCAATTGGCAAAGGCCACAGTTGGCGGTGCTGGCGAACTGGCCGAGGATGTCGATGAAACCCCCACCCAGTTGCGCATTAATGTGACCTCGCCCAATGGCACCACCCAAGCAGCACTTGAGGTTTTGATGGACCCTGAAACCGGCTTTCCGCCGCTTTTGCGCCGGGCCGTCGCCGCGGCTGCCAACCGGTCCCGCGAGTTGGCCGATGAGTGAGATTTCGTTTGACGATTTCCTGAAGGTCGATGTGCGTGTTGGCATTGTGCTGCGCGCTGAAACCTATCCAGAGGCCCGCAAGCCCGCGATCAAGCTATGGATCGATTTCGGGGATGAGGTTGGCGAGAAAAAAACCTCTGCCCAGATTACCGCGCATTATGCGCCAGAGTCTTTGGTCGGCAAGCAGGTGCTTGCTGTGGTAAACTTCCCACCGCGCCAGATTGGAAAGTTCATGTCCGAGGTTCTTGTTCTTGGCATGCCAGATGAAACCGGAGAGGTCGTTCTGGTCGGTCCGGACCAAGCCGTGCCAATCGGAGGTCGCCTACATTGAAGAAACTCCTCATTACCCGCATTCTGCCTGATGCAACGCTTGCTGCCGCGCGCGCCCGTTTTGATGTAACGCTCCGCACCGAGGCGGAAGGTCTGACCCCGTCCGAAGCAGCGGTAGCCTTGCGTGACTATGACGCCATCCTGCCCACACTCGGGGATCAGTTCACCGCAGAGGCTTTCGCAGGCGAAATTCGCTGTGGCGTACTGGCAAACTTTGGCGTTGGGTATAATCACATTGACGCTGCCGCCGCTGCCGAAGCCGGTGTGGCGGTGTCGAACACGCCAGATGTGTTGACTGATGCCACCGCAGATATTGGTCTGACATTGATCTTGTCCACC
>CBDTYC010000145.1:0-6906 GCA_965364495.1 uncultured Yoonia sp.
TGACCGTGTGGCCCTGATTGGTCTTGGCCTCATCGCGTCGTCGATGTGTCATGCGATCAGGCGCGCAGGGCTTGCCGGCGAAATCGTCGGTTTTGCCAAATCAGCCGAGACCCGCGAGATTGCCCGCGAAATTGGTCTGTGTGACCACGTCTACGACAGTGCCGCCGAGGCGGCGAAAGGCGCGGACCTGATTGTGCTTTGCGTGCCGGTCGGCGCGATGGAAACCGTCGCACGCGAGGTTAGTCCGGTACTCATGCCGGGGGCGACAGTCAGCGACGTCGGCTCCGTTAAACGCACGGTCATTGATGCGGTCGGTCCATACATCCCTGATGGGGTCCATTTCATTGCGGCGCACCCGCTTGCGGGTACTGAACACTCTGGTCCGCGTTCAGGTTTTGCTGAATTGTTCGATAATCGTTTTTGCATCCTCGTGCCGGCAGAAGGGACAGAGCGGGCTGCCGTTGACCGGTTGGCTGACTTCTGGCGCGGCATGGGCGCCCAGATCGACGAGATGGACGCCGAGCATCATGATCTTGTGCTGGCAGTGACCAGCCACACACCGCATTTGATCGCGTATACAATGGTCGGCGTTGCCGATGACCTTGGACGGGTGACAGACAGCGAAGTCATCAAGTATTCAGCGGCGGGCTTTCGGGATTTCACGCGGATCGCGGCCTCTGACCCGACGATGTGGCGTGATGTATTCCTGAACAACAAAGAAGCCACGCTCGAGATTCTGGGTCGCTTTACAGAAGAACTGTTCGCGTTACAGCGTGCAATCCGGCAAGGCGATGGCGACCACTTGCATGATTATTTCACCCGCACTCGTGCCATTCGGCGCGGAATTATCCAGGCAGGTCAAGATACGGACGCGCCAGACTTTGGCCGCGGTACGATACGCAAAGACTAAAACGCTGGGCAGTCCGAATGCGGCTGGCGGTATGCGTCCGTGGTCGCCCGTTTACATTGCGCGGACAGTGGCGTCCGGCAGGAGTTTCAGGGCCGAATGTTGACCAAGTGGAGGCTTTACCCTGTCGCGGAGCCGCCTTATAACGCCCGTCATGTTGCGGCAGATGATCATAAGCATTATTTGCCCGGCGGCGTGAACATTCACTCCTGCCGGGAAAAGGTGTCTGCATGTGCGCACCGCCCCTTCGTTTCATTCCCATAAGACTGCCGAGAGGACGCCGCAAATGTGCGCCGAGACAACCGACTATAAATCCACACTGAACCTTCCAAAAACCGATTTCCCGTGGCGGGCCGGACTGCCCAAGCGCGAGCCCGATTGGCTGGCCCGTTGGGCGCAGATCGGCGTGTACGACAAGCTGCGTGCCAAGGCCGCAGGTCGCAAACCGTTTACGCTGCATGATGGACCACCCTATGCCAATGGCCATTTGCACATCGGTCATGCATTGAACAAAATCTTGAAGGATATGGTTGTCCGTAGCCAGCAGATGATGGGGCGCGACGCGCGCTACATCCCTGGTTGGGACTGCCATGGCCTGCCGATTGAATGGAAGATCGAAGAAAAGTACCGCGCCAAAGGCCGCGATAAGGACGATGTGAATGTCGTCGATTTCCGTCAGGAATGTCGCAAGTTCGCCGAAGGCTGGGTTGATATCCAGCGCGAGGAATTCAAACGCCTCGGCATCACCGGAAACTGGGCCGATCCATACCTGACCATGAATTTCCATGCCGAGCGTGTTATTGCAGAGGAATTCCAGAAATTCCTGATGAACGGTACGCTGTACCAGGGGTCCAAACCTGTGATGTGGTCGCCGGTCGAAAAGACGGCACTTGCCGAGGCCGAGGTCGAATACCACGATCGCCAATCCGATGCGATCTGGGTCAAGTTTCCATGTATCAAAGGTCCCGAAGGATTTGAGCGGGCGAAAGTGGTGATCTGGACCACGACCCCCTGGACGATCCCGCAGAACCGCGCGATCTGTTTCGGGCCGACTATCAGTTACGGCTTGTATGAAATCACGGGCCGTCCGGAGGAATGTTGGGCGACGATCGGCGAGCGTCTGTTGCTGGCGGACAATTTGGCCGAAGACACGCTTGAGGCCGCGCGTCTGGATAGCGGCATGTACCGCCGTCTGCGCGATGTCACGCCAGAAGAGTTGGCGCAATTGACCTGCGCCCACCCGCTGAACGGTGCTGAAGGTGCCGAAGGCGAATGGGATTTCGATGTGCCGCTTTTGTCCGGTGATCACGTGACCGACGATGCAGGTACCGGCTTTGTGCACACAGCCCCCAGCCACGGTGATGACGACTATGCTATCGGGGTCAAGCATGGCTTGCCGATGACCTATAATATCCTTGATGACAGTTCTTACCGCGCCGATCTGCCGTTTTTCGCTGGCGAGGCGATCCTGAAATCAAACGGCAAACCGGGCGGGGCCAACAAAGCTGTCATTGCAAAGCTGATTGAGGTTGACCGCCTGCTTGGGCGCAAGCGCATCACCATTTCCGACGCGCATTCCTGGCGCTCCAAGGCGCCTGTGATCCGTCTGAACCGCCCGCAGTGGTTTGCTGCAATCGACAAAGCCGTGGGCGACGGGCAGGATACCTATGGCACAACGATCCGCGAGCGGGCGTTGCGCTCGATCGACGAACTGGTGACCTGGACCCCGAAAACAGGGCGCAATCGCCTGTATTCCATGATCGAAGCGCGACCCGACTGGGTGTTGTCACGTCAGCGCGCGTGGGGCGTACCGCTCACCTGTTTCGTCAAGAAAGACGCACAACCAAGCGATCCGGACTATTTACTGCGGAACGTGGCCGTAAACGCCCGCATCCTCGAAGCATTCGAGGTCGAAGGCGCTGACGCATGGTACAAAGACGGTGCCAAAGAGCGGTTTTTGGGCAATGACGTTAACCACGACGACTATGTCCAGACATTCGACATTCTGGATGTCTGGTTCGATAGCGGCTCGACACATGCGTTCGTTTTGCGCGACCGCGAGGACGGGTCAGAGGACGGCATGGCTGACCTTTATCTTGAAGGAACAGACCAGCATCGTGGCTGGTTCCATTCGTCGATGTTGCAGGCTTGCGGCACGATGGGCCACGCGCCTTATCGCGGTGTATTGACCCATGGTTTCACGCTGGATCAGAAGGGCATGAAGATGTCCAAATCTGTGGGCAACACCATCGCCCCAGAGCAAGTCGTCAACCAGTATGGCGCGGATATCTTGCGCCTTTGGGTGGCCCAGTCGGATTATACCGCTGACCTGCGGATCGGTGACGAAATCCTGAAAGGCGTTGCTGACAGCTATCGCCGGTTGCGCAATACGCTGCGGTTCATGCTTGGATCACTTGCTGATTTCACCGAGGCGGACCGGATCGAAGCCGCGGACATGCCAGAGCTTGAGCGCTGGGTGTTGCACCGTTTGGCTGAATTGGATGTCCAAGTCCGCGAAGGCTATGCCAAATACGATTTTCAGGGCGTGTTCCAAGCTGTCTTTACCTTTGCGACCGTTGAGTTGTCGGCGTTCTACTTTGATATCCGCAAGGACGCGCTTTATTGCGACGGCGATACGACCCGTCGCCGTGCGGCGCGCACGGTGCTGGATATCGTGTTCCATCGCTTGACCAAATGGTTGGCGCCGATGCTGACTTTCACCATGGAAGAGGTCTGGCTAGAGCGGTTTGCGGGTGATGAAAGTTCGATCCACCTTGAGGATTTTGCTCAGACACCGGCCGCTTGGCGTGACGCTGATCTGGCGGCTAAATGGGCCGAAGTGCGCAAAGTACGCCGTGTCGTCACTGGCGCGCTCGAGGTCGAGCGTACGGCCAAAGTCATCGGCGCTTCTTTGGAAGCGGCACCAACTGTTCACGTCAGCGCCGCAACCGCAAAACTGCTGGAAACAGTCAGCTTTGATGATCTGTGCATCACTTCGGGTATCTTTGTGTCAACAGATGCAGCCCCAGAGGGTGCGTTCGGTTTGGATGACGTGCCTGATGTGGCCGTGGTCTTTGCCCGCGCAACAGGTGAAAAGTGCCAGCGTTGCTGGAAGATTTTGCCGGATGTCGGCACCCACGCGCATGTCGGCGTCTGCGGCCGTTGTAACGACGCGCTTGGATAAGAAAATGGGGCTGGCGATCAGACAATGATTTGCCAGTCCTCTCCTGTCGGGCAACTGGGCGCACATGCCGCCAACGGGGCAATCACAGAGCTTGTCTGGGGCCACGCGGGCAATCTGACCCAAGGCCCATTACACCGGCAGATTTGCGATGAGATGACCGCGTATTTTGCGGGAACATTGCAGCAATTCAAAACGCCGGTGGCCCCGAAAGGCAGTGCATTCCAGCAGGATTTCTATGCGGCGCTTTGTGCGATCCCTTACGGCGAAACGCGAACGTATGGCGATCTGGCGCGGGATCTTGGCGTTTCGGCGCAAGCGATCGGTCAGGCCTGCGGCGCAAATCCGATTGCGATTATCATCCCTTGCCACCGCGTATTGGCCGCCAATGGTTTGGGTGGCTATTCGGGCTTGGGCGGAATCGAAGCGAAAGTTGCACTGCTCAGGCTAGAGGGTGCGGCGGGGTTGCTGATCTAGGTCTTGCGCAGCGGTATGATCTGCTGTGCGGCACCTGCGAAAAGCAAATACACCGACGTCAGGATCAGGCCCCAATGTGCCCAGCTTGTGGGATTAAACTCTACCCAAGCTGCCCAGCCTGCAAAGATGGTCCATGCGAATGCCATGGGAAGCGTAACCGTCCGCCAACGCTCTGTCCGCACGGGATGCACGAATTTCACGGGCACGAACATGGTAATCGCCAGACTGGCGACCAAGACAAGCGACACCCAGAAATTGGGCTGTAGCGCAAAGATGACCAGTACCAGCATGTTCCAGCAGCCTGGAAATCCCGAGAATGAATTATCTTTTGTTTTCATACGTGTATCTGCAAAATACATGGCCGACGCAAAGGTGATGATGATAATCGCAAACCAACCTGTCCAGCCGGGCAGAAGCCCTGACTTGAACAGCGCATAGGCCGGTACAAACACATAAGTCAGGTAGTCGATGATCAGATCGAGCAGAACACCGTCAAAAGCAGGCGCGTTGGTTTTCACGTCATAGCGGCGGGCGAGCGGGCCATCAATGCCGTCCACGGCAAATGCCACGACAAGCCAAAGGAACATCAAGCTCCACTGTTCCTGAACGGCGGCCAACATGGCCAGCATTGCGAAAACGGCACCTGTGGCAGTGAGCAGGTGAACAAGAAGTGCTTTGGTGCGTAATGTCATAGAATTGTCATGCGGGAAAATGCCTTTCAGGGCAATCGGATATTCAGGCTTTGGGATGCGCGCGTTCGTACACGGACATCAGATGCGCGGCATCAACCGCCGTATAGGCTTGGGTGGTGGACAGCGATGCATGGCCCAGCAGTTCTTGAATAGATCGCAAATCACCGCCTGCCGCCAGCAAATGCGTCGCAAAGGAATGGCGCATCGCGTGGGGCGTTGCGGTTGCGGGCAGGCCCAGTTGCATGCGGGCCTGCTCCATCACCTTCTGGATCGTACGAGGGGCAAGAACGCCGCCACGCACAGCACGGAAAATCGGGGACTGGCTGTCTATCGGGTAGGGGCAAAGCCTGCAGTATGTCGCGACAGCGTCCTGTGCGGGGCCGATCACGGGGACAATCCGCTCTTTTCCGCCTTTTCCGACAATACGCAGCACCTCCGGCAATGGAACATCCTTGCCGGTGAGTCCCAGCGCCTCGGATATGCGCAGGCCACAACCGTAAAGTAGCGTCACGACCGCCGCGTCGCGGGCCGCGATCCACGGCTCGGTTGACTGCAATTCGACGGTATTGATCATTTCGGCGGCTGCTTCGACCTCAAGCGGGCGCGGCAGCTTGCGTTGAAACTTTGGTGCGCGTGTTGACAGGATTGCGGTAGGCTCAAACCCTTCGCGTTCGGCCAGCCAGCGGTAGAAAGATTTGACGGCAGACAAGGACCGCGCCAGCGACCGCGCACTTACGCCGCGTCCGCGTTCATGGGCCATCCATCCCCGCATGTCCCGCACTGTCACACGCGCGATAGGTGCAAGCCCTTGCAAGCCGCCATTGTGCTGCGTCATGAAACCCAGAAAGCCCAAAAGATCAGTTTGATAGGCTTTGATTGTGTTTTCGGCCGCACCCGCTAGCGCACGCTGGTGATCCAGCCATGTCGCCAACGCAGTTGTCATGGCGGCCGAGATCATGGGATCAGCCCAGCCAGCGACGTACGACGCGCTCGAATACTCCGGCAAAGAAGGTCAGCAGGTCAGTACCTTGGTGGGAGGTGAACTGAAGCGGATCTTCGCTGCCCATCACAAGCATCGCAGGCAAACGATCGGGGCCAAGGTCGACCTTCAGGCATGCCTCTGATTTGATGTAGGACGCGCGTTCGCCATAAAGGCTGCCACCGGCTTTGGGGAATTCGCGCAGGGTGATTTGACGTGCCGGCATGTTACGGCCCAGCGTGATATAGCCCTCGACGTAGCCTTCGGGCATCAGGGTCACGGTTTTGCTTGTGTTGGTCAGCCCGGCGGGGTCACTGCTTTCAAGCACAAGGCGAATGGCATCTACCCGCAGAATATCGGCAACTTCGCCGCTAAGGTCGGTCAGGAACTGCGCAAAAGTAGTGGCATCCATCATCCGCAAAATTGCACGATGCACCTGATTTGTACCAGCCAGATTGTCATATGCGGCTGCAATCACATTGCGATGGGTATCTTCAAGCCGATCAAAACGCGCTTCGAGACGATCCATCGCAATTGCGCGCAGATCGACAACATTGCTGCCCTTGTTGTCATCATTGGCACCCACCAGGGCGCGCATGACGTCCACATCTTCCAACAATACATCGGGGTTTGCGATGATCTTCTCGCGAAGTTCATCGGCCATAACTGT
>CBDTYC010000146.1:0-6870 GCA_965364495.1 uncultured Yoonia sp.
GGAGGCCGCCTGCGCCGTCACTTCACCCCACTCGGAATGCATCTTGTGATCACGGACATCATCGACTTTCACGGGCAAGAACGTACCCGCCACCCCATGCAAGGTCACGTGGGTGAACTGCACGCCGCGCGCGGCCAATGCATCAAGAAGTGGTCCATCAAAATGCAGCGACGCGGTTGGCGCCGCGACAGCACCCGCCTTGCGCGCCCAATAGGTTTGATAGTCGTCTTTATCCGCTTCATCAGCTGGACGCTTGGCTGCGATGTAGGGCGGCAATGGCATTGCACCGACTTGGGCCAATGCTGCATCGAAATCCTCGCCTTTCAGGTTGAACTGCAAAACCCCCTGACCGTCCTCGCGACCTATAACTTTGGCAGACAGTTCTTCCGAGAACAGAATTTCCTCTCCGTCACGCACCTTCTTGAGGGGTTTGATCAACGCCGACCATGCCCCGTCCGCGCGCGGTTCGAGCAGGGTAACTTCGATTTTGGCGGCAGTCTCGCCTGCTTGTCCGCTGCGGTGGCGAAGCCCGGATAGCCGTGCCGGAATGACTTTGGTGTCATTCAAGATCAGCCGGTCGCCGGATCTTAGAATACCCGGCAACTCGTTCACAATCCGGTCAGTGATAGTGCGGCCGTGCGCAAGCAAAAGCCGCGCCGAGGACCTTGGTCGTGCTGGCCGCGTCGCAATCAGGTCGTCGGGCAACTCAAAGTCGAATTCGCTTAGTTTCATTGGGAAATATCCGGTGCTGGTCTGCGAAAAATCTCTCGGAACATGCCGGGCGTGAAGACAGACAACGGGTTTACGCGGACCTGCGGAGCGTCGGCGCTGCCGGTGATATTGTAGCTAAAGCCGATCAAACCTTCACCCTTTCGGGTCAGAAATGACCCGATGCTATTGACCAGATAGAAAGGCGACACAACGCCTTGCAGATCGAGTTCCTTGTTTGCGAGCGTGTAGATGCCATCTACGGAAATGCCAAGACCCGGACCGACGGCACTTGCTTGGGATACAATCACCTGCGTCGGTGTCAGGCGGAATGCTGCGTCGACTTTGTCAAAGGCAAGGCCTTGCCCGTCCAATTGCTGAAGCAGTCCAACAACACTGATCGCATCCAGAAGCTCTGCCATTGCGGGTGCATCGCGGACCCGCAAGGACCGCAAATCCAGCGTTCCATCAAAATTCCCCGCGGCGCCAGTCGGCAGCAGTGATAGATCCAACGCGCCACCAGCCGCATTTCGCATCAACCCCGCAGCCCGCAAAGTGGCACCAGCGTCGTCGCTGCGCAAACGCACCGCTGTGCGCCCATCTCGCGGGGCAAGCGTGCCCGAGACCGCGGCTGCCCCATTCAGCTGCCCTTGGAAGTCGCCGCGCAAGCCCCCCGCGCCGCGGAAATCGCCGCTAAAATCCGTGAGTGCTATACCTTCGGTGATTTGCAGGTTGTCCAAGCGAACAGTCAAAGGACCACTGTCGGCCCCGTCAGCGCCAAACTGCGCGCCACGCAGATCAAGCGCACCGCCAGAAACTTCGACAGCGACGGGCTGGCCGGGCCCACGCCCGATCAACGAAACGGGCACATCAAGCCAGTTGCCGACCTGTACCCTTCCAAAACGGGCCGCCTGAAATGCCCCTTGCTCTGTCAGATCAATGCGGCCGCTTGCCTGCAACCCCGCACCGCCAATCTCGAGCCGTTCGATCGTCGGCACCGCCCCCAAAGCCCCCGCAACCAACAGATTTCCAGCGGCTGGCGCGGGTTTGGTCCACCCAATCGCGGGTACGGCGACTCTGACCCCCTCCAAATCAGACGTCAGAGAAAACGCAGGCGGCGTATTCTCCTGGAACGAAATAGAAAGTTCGCCTCGGCCGCGCCCTTCAATCGTGCCACGGGGCAATGTGATCCCGAATTCGTCAAGGAAATCCTGTGACAGCCCGAGCTGCGCCAAGACACGGCTGCCGGGCTGATCCGGGTCGCCAAAGCGGCGATCCCAGACACCGACCGCATTGGCATCGCCGACCTGCACCGCACCCGCGATATTGACCCCCTCCCTGCTAACAGTGACCTGCAACGCAGGGGCAGCAAACAGACGTCCCGGCACAAGCGTCTCACTGCGCACACCCCGCAGTTGCGACGCCATTGCCACGGTAATCGCCTCTGGCGCAGGACGTGGCATAAGCGGCCACGTGATCTGGCCTTTGGTGATTGCCCGCCCGTCTGCAATTGTGACCGGCAGGTTTGCCTTGTCCATGTATTCAAATGGCGGTTGGTTCAGGACCGACAACGCCGCAGTCAAAGAGCTGTCAATTTCCAGATCCAAGATCGCAGGCGAAGGGTTCAGCCGCAGGTCGTCAATGACGAAATGCGAACCTGCAAGGTCCAGCGGCCCACCTTGCGGCGCTTGCACAACCCCTGCGTCCAGACTGACGGTAAAGCGGCTATCAACGATACTCGCCACCCCTACTGCGTCCTTGATTGGCGGGATGTGCCGTAGAAACTTTATGTCATTGCCCGCAAATTCAAATCCTAAGGCAAACTGTGTAGGCTGCGCCGGCTGAATACGCAGTCCGGTCGCCAAATCCATCAACTGACCGTTGCTGAGGTTCATTGCGATCCAGTTGCGCGTCCGTGGCTTCATCGGGATCGGCCAAAACGCGACAAGGCGCTCTGGTGTGATCCGGTCGATCCCGGCATCAAGGGCGATGTCCCAACCAGCGTCAGTTGCCGTAATCGCACCTGACGCGGTCATCCGACTGTCGCCGTCCAGCACCACAGCCTGACCAATGTCGATACGAAAAGGATCAAAGCGCGCGCGGATATCAAGCGCAACCAGCGGCACTTGCGGCGCTGTTTCAAAAAACCCGGGAGGATCAATCGCCACATCCCGGAACTGCAGTTGTGCCAAAATGGCCTTGGGCAGCCCGTCCTCGAACGCGCGCAAATACGCGTCGCCATCCGCAGCAAAACGTCCCCATTCGGTCTGCACATACATTTCAGAAAATGAAATCCGGTCGCGCACAGGATCATAGGTAAAATAGGCACGTGCGGCATCAAATCTGACAGGCGCCGCACCGGGGTTCGGAGCGACGACACCTTGACCAATATCCAAGGTCGCATGAAGCGGCCCGAGTGCGCCGCTTTCATCAAGTGAAGTCCGCAACGCGGCCGTAATCGGGGCCGAGATATCACGCAGCCAACTTAGCGCAGGAGATTGCGCAGCAATGTCAGTAGTGACTGCGTTCGTCAAATTAAGTCCGATCTGCGCGGCCCGACTGCTACGCGGGCTGAGATACGAAAGCTGCACGGTTGTGACCTCTGCCCGCCCCGACAAAAGTGAAAAATCCGCCCTGATTTCGGTCTCGCCGTCGCGCAAATCAAGCACGGCACTGCCCCCGTCCACGATCCAGCTTCGCCGCGCGCGGGCATCATCAAAATTGACAATCAAGCCTTCAGCCTGAACGATCTCCAAAGCCTCCAGCACTGGACGTTCAAAAATCTGGTCAAACTGGTCCAGCAGTTCCGGCAAAGACCGTGCCTGCCCGTAATCGACACCGCCACCCGTAAACGCAAAAAACAAGTCGCCGTTTGCGGCACGTCGCAAATTCATCTGCGCGCCAATCAAACGGACCTCTTGCATCAAGACATCTTGTTGAAAGATTAGACCCCGCGGCGATATCAACCCCTCAACCACCGGCACGCGCGAAATCGTTGTCCCGTCAGCATCTATCAAACGGGTATCGACCAGCCGGACCCGCGGATGCAGATCACGCCCGATGCGCACTGTAATCGCACCGAAATCAAGTGTTGCACCTTCCAACAAGTCCCCTGCGCGGGCCTCGATCCGTTCCTTGATCCAAGACGGCGCAGATATTTCGCGATCAATCGCCATCACGGCGGCAGCTACGGCAAAGACGAGCGGCAGCAAACACACGACAAACCCCGCACGCAGCCAGAACATCCAAGTGCGCTTGCGTGGCGCAGGCACTTCATCCGGCTCTTGTGTTTCGGAACTATCGGTCATCAACTCTCTGATCTGATGGGAAATTGGGACCATCCCCTTTATCTTCGCCTGTCACGGGCTAAAACGAAACCAAGAAATGCAGCAAAACAAAGGACACCTTATGACACATCCCGTTGCCCAAGATGCAGCCCCCGCATTCAGCCTGCCGCGTGACGGCGGCGAGATCGTCACCCTTTCGGATTTCGCAGGCAAAAAGGTCGTTCTATATTTCTACCCCAGAGACGATACGTCCGGTTGCACCAAAGAGGCGCTCGGCTTTACCGATTTGGTTAATGACTTTGCTGCTGCTGATACCGTTGTTCTGGGTGTCTCAAAGGATAGTGTGAAAAAGCATGACAAATTCGTCGCCAAACACGACCTGAAAATCGCGTTGCTATCGGATGAAGACGGCGATGTCTGCGAACGCTACGGAACTTGGGTCGAAAAAAGCATGTATGGCAAAACCTACATGGGTATTGAACGCGCCACCTATCTGATCGGCAAGGACGGCAAAATCGCGCAAGTGTGGCGCAAGGTCCGCGTCCCCGGTCATGTCGAAAACGTGCTTGAAGCGGCGCGCGCACTGTGACCCTGACGGACATGGCAGTCGCAGTTCTGAACACCGCTGACGGTCGCGCAAAAACAGCTCTGTCACGTGCCTATGCAGCGCAGTGGCAGGCCGCCCGCGAAGAAGGAACAGAACCAGAGATCGGCAATACCACGCCGCCGCTGCGCCCCGCGCGACCGGACAGGCCAGAGTTACTTGACCCGCGTGACGTCCCTCATCGCAAGCCCGGCACCGAGGCCGGTCAGATTGCCCTGCTGCATGCCGTCGCGCATATCGAATTGAACGCCGTCGATCTGCATTGGGACATCATCGCACGATTTGCACAGACCCCGATGCCGATAGGCTACTATGACGACTGGGTCAAAGCGGCTGATGAAGAATCCAAGCATTTCAACCTGATGTGCGACTGTCTGGAAGCGAGGGGCAGCTACTATGGCGCACTGCCGGCGCATGCAGGCATGTGGCGCGCGGCGGAAGATACGGTAGACGACTTCATGGGACGGTTGGCGGTGGTCCCAATGGTGCTAGAGGCCCGTGGTCTTGATGTCACGCCGGGCATGATCAAGATCTTCAGGCAGGCAAAACTGCACCAAGCAGTCGAAGCGCTCGAGGTCATTTACGCCGAAGAAGTCCACCATGTTGCCTATGGCGCAAAATGGTTCCACTTTTTGTGCGGCCGACACAACCTTGATCCGACGGGCGTTTTCCACGGGTTGGTTCGTAAATACTTTCACGGCAATCTCAAGCCACCTTTCAACGAAGAAAAGCGAGCAGAAGCAGGCATACCGCCTGACTTTTACTGGCCATTGGCCGGCACGGCAAATCTGAACCAGAAGTGAAAAAGGCGGTGGGCGGTTCCTCGCGCAGAGGCCAATAAAATCAGGAAACAGGCTTAAATCTGGCGCAAAATTCTTGCAGCAATGGACTGAGCCGCTTAAACGGTTACGAAGTAAATCTGCGCCAAAGCTTGGCAAGGTACAACAAGACAGGACAGGGCCCCCGTGAGATCACGTTTGACAAAGCGCATTCATGCGATGCTCGAGCATGTGTTTCCGGAGCGCCGCTTATTCTTGCGCTCAGATACCGAGACGCGGTTTATCCGGCTAACCTCTGAAACCCAACTTGTCGCTTGGACCGGCGGTACACTTGTTGTGGGCTGGACCATCATAGCGACCGCGATCTTGCTGATGGACAGCATCGGCGCAGGCAATTTCCGCGCCCAAGCCCAACGCGACCAAATGACCTATGAACAACGGCTGAACGCGCTCTCATCCGAGCGCGACGCCCGCGCGATGGAAGCCGTTGCCGCCCATGAGCGTTTCAACTCCGCGCTGCAGCAGATTTCGATCATGCAGTCCGAACTGCTGACGACAGAAGAAAAGCGCCGTGAACTCGAGCGTGGCCTCGAAGTTGTCAAAGCCACTTTGCGCACCACGATGCGCGCACGCGAAGATGCGCGCGAACAGGTTGCCGCACTGACAGAAAGCACCGATGGTGAAACCGTTGCGGCAATCAGTGACGATGCCGCAAGTACCGTCGACTTGCTGGCTTCTGCCCTTGCCGACACCGCATCAGAACGCGACCAGATCGCGGACAACGCCGAATTCGCAATTGAGCAGGCACAAGAACTGCAACTTGAACTGCGCTTGCTGCAGGAACGCAACGACCAGATATTCCGTCAACTCGAAGAAGCGATGCTTGTCTCGGTCGAGCCACTTGACCAGATGTTCCGCGCTGCGGGCATGAACCCGGACAACCTGATCGATCAGGTGCGCCGTGGTTACTCTGGCACCGGGGGACCATTGACGCCAATTCAATTCTCGACACGGGGTGGTGATCCTGATCCGGATGCATTGCGGGCAAACGGAATCTTGACGTCGATGGACCGGATCAATCTCTACCGCATCGCCGCCGAAAAAGCGCCGTTTTCGATTCCCGTAAAGGCCAACTTCCGCTTTACGTCAGGGTTCGGGCCGCGTTGGGGTCGGCTCCACGCAGGGACAGACTTTGCTGGCCCGATTGGCACACCGATTTACGCGACGGCGGACGGTGTAGTCGTCAGCGCATCCTGGTCTTCAGGGTATGGCCGTCTGATCAAGATCAGACATGAATTTGGTATCGAGACCCGCTACGCGCATCTGAATTCGATGGATGTCCGTGCTGGCCAAAGGGTCTCGCGTGGCGATCGCATTGGTGCTATGGGTAATTCTGGACGTTCGACCGGACCCCACCTTCATTACGAGGTCCGTTTAAACGGCAACCCCGTCAACCCCATGACTTATATAAGAGCTGGACAAGATGTTTTCT
>CBDTYC010000147.1:0-6862 GCA_965364495.1 uncultured Yoonia sp.
GCAGCACCGCTGATCATGCGGCAACTTGAAGTTAGCCACCCCGGCATTCCGTTCGACGTGCAAATTATCGCAAAAGCCCAGCGCGAGGGCCAGATCGTCCTGAATTGCGCACTTGGCGAATTGGCAAACACACTGACCGATCATGGCATAGTTGGCGAGGCGATGCTTCTCGTCCGTTGGTCGCGCATGGCGCAGCAGTCTGGAGTTGTCCCTTTTCCGCTGAATGAAACAGCCTAAGGCCACTTCGTCCTTGCAAACAGAGGATTTGCATTTTGCGGGTTCACGCTTGCGAGGCGGAAAGGATTGCTGGCGTGGCATGCAATACGATCATCGGCAATCTTCCCGCCCGGTTGCTTGATGTCCGGACGGGAAGCGTTTCAACAGTCCACAGTCAAAGCGGCCCGAGGTTAAGAAACAGCGTCTCGCCGGAACTGTCGTCTACGCCGTCATTGTCAGTCACAATCCACGCATTGCCGTCCGCGTCGAAGGCAAGCCCTTCGATTTTATCCACCACATAGCCACCTGTTGCTTCTAGGATAGGCAGCAGATCCAGCACTACGTCGTGGCTAACGACCGGTAGTGTGCTGCCCAAGGGGGCAGCAACCAATTCGGATTGCGGCACGCGGGTGATCAGCTTTGTGACCGCATTTTTGCCGATCTGGTTGTCACGCTCGATCAGGTAGACAAAATCGCCGTGGGCCACAATTTCTGACAGACCGACCCAGCCGGTTGCAGGGGCTGTGCGTTCATAAAGGACAGCGCCCCATTCCTCGGTCTGAAGGTCATAAGCGACGAGTTTGACCATATTGGGTGCGTCGTCGCCCCAGTCACGCTGGATCGCAATCCAAAGCTTGTCACCAATAACTGTGATCCCTTCGGCACCGAAGCGCGCTTCAACAGCAAGAAGTTCCGGAGGGAACGGGATTTCGGCAGTGATTTCGCCACCCGCATCGACATGATAAACCGCATGAGGGATCATCCGGTCCGTGCGCCCTTCGGATACGATCCAGAAACCGCCGTCACCATCGGACGCGATCCCTTCCATGTCCAGCTTCTGGGCTGGATAGCCTGCGCGCGTAACAGGCAACGCATTCGTGATGCGTGCCGGTGTCTGGGTCGAATCGATGGTAAAGATCGTGGGCTGGTAGCCAAAAAAGCTATCGTTCACGGCGTAGAATACCCCGTTCTGCACGGGGTCGGCCGCCAAACCGGACAGCGCCGACCATCCGATCAAGGCATCGGAACCAGCCGATGTCAGATGCGGATACGAAGGCGCGCCTGCGGTGTGCTGATAGATCATTACATGACTGCGTGCAGCCCCGTCTTCCCCAAGGTCAGCCTCGTTGGCTGTGACCAGCAACCCGCGTTCGGGGATCGCAACGGCACCTTCGGGGGCCACGCCAGAGGGCAGCAATTGCGTAAGGACCGGATTTGCCGGGTCTGTTACGTCATACACACCGACGATCGACCCACGTTCCGACAGGATAAAGACCATGGGCGTTCCGTTGATGACGGCAAATTCCATCCCCTCAGGCTCGCCCCCTTTCGCGTCGGACCGTTTGTCGGGATAGTGCCCGACCTCGACCAATGCGTATTCAAACGAGAGGCCACTGTCCCAAACAAGGCTTCCGTCTTTATGAAAAACGGACCAGCCGCGGGTGCCGCCGTCCATGTCGCCTTCGTTGGCAATCGCGATATGATTGCTGTCGATCCACTGAACCCCATCCGGCTCGCGCGGGAGACCTGTCTGCATCTCGTTAAAGATCAGCGCGGCGCGTTCGTCGGTGGCGTCGATACCTGTCAAATCGACCCTGCCTGCAGAAAAATGGCTCAATACCGCGCCGTCGCGGCCAAGCACGACTATATGGTTGTTCTCTTGCATGGTCACAACGACCTCGCCCGCTGCATTGATATCAACGAATTCGGGCTCGGGGTCTTCCGGCGCAATCTCGGCAAGGCCGGTGACGTTGGCAAAGCGGATCGTGGCGCAATCCAGCGCGCCCGCAGCGGTCAGATCAATCATCGCCACGGAACCGGCAGGCATCTGGCCAACACGCCCATCGCCCGCATCTTCATCACGTTCGTTCTCGATTGCGATGGCGACAAAGGACCCGTCCGGAGCAATCGTGGTGCTGTCCGGCTGACCGCCGAGATCGCAACGGGCGGTTTCGGTCATTGTATCGATTGCGAAAGACGCGGCGAAACCCGAAGGTACGACAAAGCTTTCAGAGGTATTCACTCCGGCAATGACACTAATCCCTACCGCAGACACCGCAGTAGGTTCGCCATCAACAATTAGCGTCCCTAGTGGGGCAGGATTAGCCGGATCAGTGATATCGATAAAACCGATGGCTCCAAGCGGACTGTCGGAATAGATCAATGTCATCCCGTCGCCGGACACGGTGATAATCTCGGACGACGTTTCTGCCGACCCATCGGAATTGGAGGCGACAGGGAACGATGCAATGCGGTTGAATGACATATCCTGTGCCGTCACAGCAGAGGCCGCAAATAGCGCGGCAGCAGACGTCAAGGTGGCTTGAACGAACTTCATTTACATATCCTTTTGGAATTCTCGGGTTTGAGTAGAAAATGCTTACGTCCACGGGCTACATCCCGTTTGTATCAGTTCTATGAAGTGATTTTGCGAAAGCACGTCACCTTGCCAGCAAGGACTGGACCAAGCGCATGACGACCGGACTTGTCCCAAGGCCAGTCCCAGAATGCCTACAAGCCGCCAGACGACATCACGTGTTGAAACTTCGGTGAAATTCCTGTCATTTGGTTCAAATCTCGCCGCGCGTTTGACGTTAGGTAACCCAACTAATTGTGTCGATTGGCTTTTCGCTTTTGCAAGTCAGACTCAGTTCTGCGCATATTGATGCAGTCTTAGGATCAGGAGTTCTCGTGTCCCTATTCTTTATTGTCGCTTTGCCGTTCTTTGGCGCGCTGCTGCCTGGTCTGATGAATACTGCGGGCCGTTCTGCCTGCGCAGGTGTTACGTTCACCGTTACTCTGGCCGCCTTTATCGGCCTGTTAACCAATTTGCCACCTATCCTTGCTGGCGAAGTCGTCATGGCGCGGGTCGACTGGATGCCCGCGCTGGGGCTGAATTTCACACTGATGCTGGATAGCTTGGGGTTCTTCTTTGCGCTTTTGATCTTGGGTATCGGCCTTTTGATTATTGCCTACGCACGGCAGTATCTAAGCCGCGACGACAATATGGGCGAGTTTTTTACCTACCTGTTGCTGTTCCAAGGCGCGATGGTCGGCATTGTTCTTAGTGATAACATCCTGCTTTTGTTGATTTTCTGGGAACTTACATCGCTTTCGTCCTTCCTGCTGATCGGATACTGGAAGCATCTGCCAGAAGGACGGCAAGGCGCGCGAATGGCATTGACCGTTACCGGTATGGGCGGGCTTGCGATGATCGGTGGTATGCTGATCTTGGGACAGATTGTCGGCAGCTATGACCTGAGTGTTATTCTACAGAGCCGCGAGATGATCCAAGCCGATCCCTTGTATGTGCCTGCATTGATTTTGATCTTGCTGGGCTGCTTTACAAAGTCCGCTCAGTTTCCGTTCCATTTCTGGTTGCCGCACGCCATGGCCGCGCCAACGCCTGTCTCGGCTTACCTACACTCGGCGACGATGGTCAAAGCAGGCATTTTCCTTATGGCCCGCATGTGGCCGGTTCTGTCAGGCACACCGGAATGGTTCGTGATCGTCACAACTGCCGGTTTGGTGACGATGGTGCTGGGTGCCGTGATCGCGCTGTTCAAGCATGACCTGAAAGCATTGCTCGCATTTTCGACCGTCAGCCACTTGGGCCTGATCACCATGCTTTTGGGCACAGGCACAGCCTTTGGTGCTATGGCCGCGATGTTCCACATCCTGAACCACGCGACATTCAAGGCGGCGCTGTTTATGTCCGCGGGAATTATCGACCACGAAGCACATACGCGTGATATTCGCCGCTTGGGCGGACTGCGCACGCTGATGCCCGTCACATTCGTGATTGTATCGCTTGCCGCTTTGTCGATGGCAGGCATTCCCCTGCTCAATGGCTTCCTGTCCAAGGAAATGATGCTGGAAGAAGCAAACCATACCGTGCTTTTCGGCTCCTCTTGGCTTGTGCCTGTTCTGGCGACGCTGGGGTCGGTTTTCTCTGCGGCATATTGCTTCCGGCTGATCGGGCATGTCTTCTTTGGACCTGTGCGCGATGACTATCCGGCCAAGCCGCACGACCCGGGCGCTGGACTTTGGTTGCCGCCTGCCCTTTTGATCATTCCGGTTGTTGTGATCGGCGTCGCACCTTTCCTTGCCGAACCATTTGTAAAGCTTGTGACCGCGTCCGTATTGGGTGATGCCGCCGAGATGCCAAAGGCACATTTCAAAATCTGGCACGGTCTGGTTCCTGCTCTATTTATGTCCATCGTCGCTGTTGCAGGCGGCTTGATCATGCTGCGCATATTCAAGCCTGCACTGCACATTTGGGAAACGACACCACGGCCCGAAGCCAAGACGATTTTCGAAGCGATTGTCGAGACCGCAGCGCGTCTGGCGCAACAACTGATCCTGCCTTTGCACAACGGCGCATTCTCACGCTACGCGGCCGTCGGGACGATCACCATTGTTGTCGCGGGCTTCTATGCATGGAGCACTGGCACTTTGGATGCCGCGACACGGACGATGCAATCGGCGGGGCCCGTCCTGATCGCAGGCTGGTTCATGCTGGTCGCTGCGGTTGCCGGGATGGTGCTGATGCATCGCAACCGCTTTTTGTCGCTTATCCTGATCGGCATCGTCGGTCTGATGGTTTCAATCGGTTTTGTGTTCCTAAGCGCCCCTGACCTTGCCATGACGCAATTCACGGTCGAGGTGGTCACGATCATCCTGATGTTGCTCGCATTGAATTTTCTGCCGAACCGAACACCGGTTGAAAGTTCGGTGCTACGCCGGATGCGCGACGCTGGTGTCGCCATTGCGGGCGGTTTGGCAAGTTTCGCACTGGCCTATTACTATCTGATGCGTGATGCGGTGGGGGGTCCAATCTCGGAATTCCATCTGGCAAACTCGTACAAAGGTGGCGGCGGCACCAACGTTGTGAACGTCATTCTGGTCGACTTCCGCGGGTTTGATACCTTTGGAGAAATCATCGTGCTGAGCATTGCAGCCTTGCTGATTTATGCCCTGACAGAGACTCTTTTGGATGGTCCCGTCCGCGCACGGTTGTTGAACCGCAAACCGGATCAACCGCGTGCAGGTGATATGCATCCGATGATGATGGTGGTCCTGACACGTGTGATGATGCCTGTCGTTATGATGGTAGGTTTCTACATCTTCCTCAGCGGCCACAACGAACCAGGTGGCGGATTCATCGCGGGCCTTATTGTGTCGATTGGTGTTGTGATGCAGTACATGGCCAGCGGTTTCGCATGGACTTCGGCACGGCTGAAGTACCCATATCATGGTGTTATTGGCGCGGGTGTTCTGACAGCCGGACTAACAGGGATTGGGTCGTGGTTCGTCGGCAAGCCATTCCTGACATCCGACTTTACCTACGTGCGTATTCCACCATTTGAAAAATTCGAACTGGCAACGGCCGCACTTTTTGATGTCGGCGTTTTCCTGTCGGTCGTCGGTGCTGTCATGTTGTCACTTGAAAGCTTCTCGCGATTGGCACGGCGTGCCCACACGATTGATAGCGAGCATCCCATGGATATTGACCCATCCCGCGACGAACTTTCACCTGTCGCAGCCGTAAGGGAGGTTGTGTAAGATGGAATTCCTACTTGCATCCGCAATTGGCGTCATGACCGCAGCAGGGATTTACCTTGTTCTGCGTCTTCGGACATTCCCTGTTATTCTGGGTATTTCGCTGCTGACATATGCGGTGAACGTGTTTCTCTTCACGTCTGGTCAAGTCGTTGTCGGGGCACCGCCGGTGTTGCGTGACGGTGTGACTGTTTACACGGACCCATTGCCGCAAGCATTGGTATTGACGGCGATTGTTATTTCTTTTGGCATGACGGCCGTTGTTGTGATGATCGGACTGGGTGCGTTCCTAGGATCAAATGACGATCATGTGGATGACCAAGCCGAAATCCCCGACGATCAAGCGGGAGGCACATCATGAACCACTGGCTAATTGCACCTGTCGTTCTGCCTGCAATGCTCGCGCCTTTTATCGTTCTGGCTGCGCGGTATCACATTGGCATTCAGCGTGTCTTTTCTATCGCGGGTGTTCTGGCGCTTGTCGCCATTGCGGCGGGTTTGGTCTGGGCGTCTGCTGACGGGACGATCCTGCTGTATCTGTTAGGCGATTGGGCCGCACCCTTCGGCATTGTTCTGGTCGGCGACCGGCTGTCTACGATGATGGTTCTGCTAACGGCCGTTCTGGCATTGTTTGTGCTGATCTATGCGGTTGCTTCGGGTTGGGACGACAGAGGGCGGCACTTCCATGCGCTTTTCCAGTTTCAATTGATGGGCATCATGGGTGCGTTCCTGACGGGCGACCTGTTCAACCTGTTCGTCTTTTTCGAGGTGCTTTTGATCGCGTCCTACGGTCTGATGATCCATGCAGGCGGCGACACGCGTTTGCGCGCGGGTGTGCAGTATGTGCTGTTCAACCTGATCGGCTCGACACTGTTTTTGTTTGCACTTGGGGCGATCTACGCAGAGACCGGCACATTGAATATGGCTGATCTGGCGAACAGGGTCGCGCAAATTAGCCCTGAAGGCACTGTCGGTATTCGTGTGGCTTCGGTTCTGCTGCTGCTTGTCTTCGCGATCAAAGCCGCAGTTGTGCCGCTGCACTTCTGGCTACCTTCAAGCTATGCCGAAGCGCCAGCACCTGTTG
>CBDTYC010000148.1:0-6766 GCA_965364495.1 uncultured Yoonia sp.
CCAGCGAATAGGCCGAACAGGTGGGATGATAGCGGCAGCTCATCCCGACCCATGGTGACAGGATCAACCGGTAGGCCCGAACAGGCAGCGAAACGATATAGGCAAGCGGGGTCATCCATGCACCTTTTTCATCGCGCGGCGCATATCGGCCAGCAGCGTGTCGAATGGCAGTGAGGCAGTCAGGTCTTTGCGTCCGACCAATACATAATCCCAGCCGTCGCGCCCCAATTCCGGCAATACGACACGCGCAACTTCACGCAGGCGACGCTTTGCGCGATTGCGGGCAACCGCATTGCCAACCTTTTTGGAACAGGTAAAGCCGACACGGATGCCCTCTGCCTCGCCCTGCGCACGTTTGCGGCCTTGCAGATGGATACCGGGGGTCCCTTGGCGGCGGGCATTAGAGGCGCGCACGAAATCGGCGCGTTTCTTCATGACCTCCAGACAAACGGAAACCGCCGGAGTGCCTGCATCAGGCCCAACCGGCGGTTTAAAATCTGTCAAACCAGAATAAGCGCTTACGCGCTAAGCTTCGCGCGGCCTTTGGCACGGCGATTGTTCAGGATCTTGCGACCAGCCTTCGTGGCCATACGTGCGCGGAATCCGTGGCGGTTCTTGCGAACCCGATTAGATGGTTGGAACGTACGCTTCATTGCGTGTCCTCCGGTTTATGGCCAAATCCAAGGAAAGGATTCGAAGCCGAACTACATTTCAGACCCGTCCTTTAGAGGTGGGCAGGGTCCATGTCAACGCAATGACAGGGGTGAAACTGCAACAATTCCCACATTTCGCACGTAGCAAATGTTTCAGTCATCACACCCAAAACACCTAAAACTGAAACATGCAGGTGATTTTGCATCAATGGGCTGTGATGTGGGTATCGCAATGGCGGGGTTACGTCCATCTAAGCCTTGACCGAACAGACGACCATAGGACGAAAAGATGAGTGACATGACCGAAACCCCCGCCAACCCGATACTCAAAAAGCTGCCATTGATTGCGATCATCATTGTCGCAATTCTGGGCGCATATTTCCTGCGCGACTATTTGACCTTCGAAGCATTGGCCGAGAACCGCGAAGCGTTGATCGGCTTTCGGGATGCGAATTATTTTCTGACTGTGCTGGCCTTTATTGCAGCCTACGTCGTGATCGTCGCCTTCTCGCTACCCGGAGCAACGATTGCCACC
The DNA here is from genome assembly GCA_965364495.1 of uncultured Yoonia sp. Taxonomy (GTDB): domain Bacteria; phylum Pseudomonadota; class Alphaproteobacteria; order Rhodobacterales; family Rhodobacteraceae; genus Yoonia. The sequence continues at coordinate 1,189 of CBDTYC010000148.1, forward strand.
CTGACCGGAGGGTTCCTGTTTGCGACCTTCCCTGGCGCATTGTTCAACATCACGGGGGCGACCATAGGCGCCACTGCGATCTTTCTTGCGGCCCGTTGGGGGTTTGGTGAAAGCCTTGGCAAAAAGCTGGAAACCTCTGAAGGGACGGTCAAGAAAATAAAAGACGGCATTGATGAAAACCAGTGGTCGATGCTTTTCCTGATCCGTTTGGTCCCTGCAGTTCCGTTCTTTCTGGCGAACCTGATCCCGTCGTTTCTAGAGGTACCGCTGCATCGCTTCGTGATCTCGACCTTCTTCGGCATCATGCCCGGCGCAATTGTCTACACCTCTGTCGGTGCAGGTCTGGGCGAGGTTTTTGCCCGCGGTGAAACGCCAAACCTTGGCATCATCTTCGAGCCGCAAATCATCCTTCCCATCATTGGCCTTTGCGTTCTTGCAGCCCTGCCCATCGCTATCAACGCCCTTCGCGGCAAGAAAGGGCTTTGAGCCATGAAACGTATCAAAACAGATATCTGCATTATCGGCGGCGGCTCTGGTGGTTTGTCGATCGCAGCCGGTGCAGTCCAGATGGGCGCCAAGGTTGTCCTGCTGGAAGGTCACAAGATGGGCGGCGATTGCCTGAACTATGGCTGTGTCCCCTCCAAGGCGTTGATCGCTTCGGCCAAGCAGGCCCATGCCATGTCACACGGTGCAAAATACGGCGTCGGAGAGGTTGAGGCAAAGGTCGATTATGCCGCTGCCAAAGATCACGTCCACGACGTGATCGCGCAGATTGCCCCTGTCGACAGCGTGGAACGCTTCGAAGGTCTTGGCGTTCACGTGATTTCCGAATTCGGCACATTCATTTCCAAGACCGAAGTGCAGGCGGGGGACACGATCATCGAAGCGCGCCGCTTTGTCGTCGCCACAGGCTCTGGCCCGTTCGTGCCGCCAATCCCCGGTTTGGACACGGTAAGGCATTATACCAATGAAGACATCTTTGATTTGCGCGAAAAGCCCAAGCATCTGATCGTCATTGGCGGCGGCCCTATCGGCATGGAGATGGCACAGGCGCATCGTCGTCTGGGATGTGAGGTCACTGTGATCGAAGGCGCGAAAGCCTTTGGCAAGGATGACCCGGAAATGGCCGCGATTGTGCTGGATAACCTCAACGCCGAAGGCATCAACATCGTGGAAGAAGCCCAAGCCGAGAAAATCAGTGGCAAGGACGACGCGATCACAGTGCACACGCCAAAGGGCGATTTCACCGGCTCGCACTTGCTGATGGCCGTAGGGCGCAAGGTGAATACCGAAAAGCTCGATCTTGATAAGGGCGGCATCGCACATGATCGCGCAGGTTTGAAAGTAGGTGACGACCTGCGGTCGGTCACCAACAAGAAGGTCTATGCCGCAGGCGACGTTGCTGGCGGGCTGCAATTCACACATGTGGCGGGCTATCATGCCGGTGTCCTGATCCGGTCGATGCTGTTCGGGCTGCCGTCCAAGCAGCGGACGAACCATATTCCGTGGGCAACCTATACTGACCCAGAACTGGCCCAGGTCGGACTGACCGAAGTGCAGGCCAAAAAGAAATATGGGCCCCGCCTAGAAGTGGTTCGCTTTGATTTCCACCATAACGACCGTCTGATTGCGGAACGCAAAAACAAGGGTCTGATAAAAGTGATGGTCGTCAAAGGCCGCCCTGTGGGCGCGTCTATCGCCGGTCATATGGCCGGAGAACTGATTGGTATGTGGGCAATGGCGATTGCCAACAACATGAAGATGTCGGCGATTGCGAACACCGTTCTGCCCTACCCGACCGTCAGCGAGGTCAACAAACGGGCGGCGGGTGCCTACTTTAGCCCAAGACTCTTTGAAAGTGACAAGGTAAAGCGTATTGTCGGCTTTGTGCAGCGGTGGCTGCCCTAGTCCCAAACGCGAGGGTACATGACCAACTCACTTTCAGGTCGCTTTCTGATCCTCACGGTGATTTTCGTGATGCTGGCCGAAGTCTTTATCTTCGTGCCATCTGTCGCGCGGTTTCGTGAGGATTACTTGCTGGCGCGGTTGGAACGCGCACAGATCGCGTCATTGGCACTGGAAGCGGATGACATGATCAGCAAGTCCCTCGAAGCGGAACTTTTGCGCAACGCAGAGGTCTATAACGTCGTCCTGCGCCGCAACGAGATTCGGCAACTCGCGCTGTCATCGCCCATTCCGTCACCCATCACCGCGACCTATGACATGCGCAACCCCAGCAGCATGACACTAATCTCGGATGCGTTAGGAACAATGCTAAGCGCCGAAGAAGGCGTGATCCGCGTGATTGGCAACCCTGTGCGCGAAGGTGGCTTGCTGATCGAAGTTACGATGGATGAAATGCCCCTGCGCAACGCGCTCTGGGCATATGGGCGCAACATTTTGCTGCTGTCGGCCTTTATCTCGATTATCACAGCCAGCTTGCTGTTTGTTGCTGTGCAGATATTTCTGGTCCGTCCGATCAAAGGCGTTGTCACACACATGCAGGCCTATGCAAAATCGCCCGAAGACGCCCGCCAGATCATCACGCCCAGCGCTGGCGTAACAGAGTTGCGCGACGCCGAAGAGGCGCTGCAGATGATGCAAACGCAGTTGACAGGGGCACTAAAGCAAAAAGAGCGGCTGGCCCAACTAGGCGGTGCCGTTGCCAAAGTCAGCCACGATTTGCGCAATATTCTGACGTCGGCGCAATTGTTCACGGACCGGATCGAGTCTTCTGATGATCCGCTGGTCAAGCGGGTGGCCCACAAGCTTGTCGGATCGATCAAGCGGGCGGTGAATTTGTGTGAAACGACGCTTGCCTTCGGGCGGGTGGATGAACCAGCGCCCGCCTTGGCCCGTGTGAACCTTGCCCAGATCGTTGCAGATGTGATCGACAGCGAACGATTGGCTGCGGGCGATTACCCATTGTCCTTCGCCGAAGACATCCCTGCCACGATGACCCTGCGCGCTGACGGCGAACAGTTGTTCCGCGTCATTTTCAACCTTGTGCGCAATGCACGGCAGGCGATCATGGCCACAGGCAAAGCCGGAGAGATCGGCATTCAGGCAACCGAGGACGATCAGGTCTGGCAGATCGCCATCTCCGACACCGGACCAGGCCTACCCAAGAAAGCGCAAGAGCACCTGTTTCAACCCTTCCAAGGTGGCGTGCGCAAAGGTGGCTCGGGCCTTGGACTGGTTATCGCCGCAGATTTGGTGCGCGGCCACGGCGGACGGCTAGAGCTGCGCAAGACAGATGCGACAGGGACAACCTTTGTCGTGCAACTGCCCAAAGCGGACCTCGCACTGGCACCTGCAGGGGATTTAGAAAGAATCTGATTTGGCACTTGCATCACCGCGTCAGCACGGCTAAATCGCACATCACGCGGATTGGTAGCTCAGTTGGATAGAGTACTTGACTACGAATCAAGGGGTCGGGGGTTCGAATCCTCCCCAGTCCGCCATAGAATTCAAAGGCTTAGAGATTTATCGCTAAGCCTTTTTTGTTTTTGACCTTTTGCCGATCATTGATCTCGAGCGGCCACACCAAGTTCTCTACGACTTCGCGCGGCGTCCTTGCGGTTGAAATCTTTGGCTAGGATCAGTTGTTTCCTGAATATTCAGCGTACTTCTGGAACGGCACGAACCAAGCTACAGGAGACCCCGAGAAAGTGAAGACACGTCCGATTTCGCCGCGAAACAGCCTTTTCGATGGTCGAAAGCGATAACAGCCGTGCGGGCCAACCCAACCAGATCGTGGCAATTGACGATCAGATCCTCAAGAACGTTTGGGAAGACTGACCGAAAAGCGGCAGGAAAGTTCATACTGGCCTCGGTGCTGGGGTTGAGGAATCTTGGCCTCGAACGATCATTCGCCAAAAAATCGTCGAATGTTTGTTACGTGGATGTCGTGTGAAACCGTTGTGATTTCGGTGATGTCGGCTTTGCAATGACTGGGTCCGCCGGACAACGTGAAAACGATAGCGTGCAAGAATTGTGCACCTGAAAGCTTTTTAACCCTACTTGAAACTATTCCCGCTTTGAACTCGTGACTACCTAACACAACAAACGAACAGGAGTTCAAAATGACACGTATTATCTTCACATCGGTCGCATTGTTTTGCATGGCATCCACAGGCGCGATGGCCAAAGGGCACGACCAAGGAAGCACAGTCATTCCAGGAGCCGAGAATGTTGGCAGTCTCACTGTTGCATCGGCACAAACACTTGGAAGCGCAAAAGGCAATCGCCCGGAAGGCCGAGGGCCGGGTGCAAATAATCCAGCCGCAGGTAACGCTGGCCGCTAAGATTAACAACTTCGCAGAACAAGGGTCCGGCAGTTATGCCGGACCTTTTTTATTCCGCAGGTATCTCAAATGAAAGCGATGCCCAGTGGCTTTGCCATACCACCGACCCGGGTCCATTGACCGGATCAATGCGTACGGCGTTCAGCAGGTAGCTTCCAGGTTCCTGTAGGGGCAACCTTGCTCGTCCGCGACTATCTGTGATCAAAAGGTGGCGCGTTGTATCTCGTGCTGTTTGACCCCCTTCTGGCCTATGAAACACAGCGATTTGTGTATCAGCGACCGGTGCACTTTTCCACGTGAGAGAAACATCAAGCGATGTAATCCCGCTAACGAATGGATTGGCTAGGGCAACGATCTCGAATGGCATTCCGGTCGGGGCATCCATCTGGCTCGCATCTGCGGGGCCGACTTGGACCAGTGTCCGTGCATTTCTGATATAGCTTTCTGCAATATCGGTGTTGGGAAGCCCTCGTTGCTGATGGCGCTTGGCCACATCTTCGAGGCCCTCATAAGCCAAGTAATCTGTGAACTCCGCGAGGTTATCAAAAACGATATAGGCTGGGTTGGTAGCCAAGCTGAAGCGGTGCAATCCCAGTTGTTCCAAGTGGATATTCTGAATGGCCGGAATGTCACCGATCCGAGCAGTGACGGCCTGTCCACCAACGGGCGACCAATGCATCATCGATTGGACGGTATCCGGGAGGTATGGCAGTTTCGTTCCCTGAAAATTCTGCCCTACCAGCATATCGACAGACGTTGTTTCCCCGGGGTCTGCTGCGGCAATGTCAGTTTCCAGCCAAAACTCATGAGCCAGACCAGGTGCCGCCCAAAGAAGTATTGCTGTAATGCAAGCCGCCACAGGGCGCATGTCTTTCGTTGTCATGATGTCCTCGACATTCCAAATTCAAACTGTTTCGATTACGAACTGTAGTCACGCAGTGTCTCTGGAAAAAGTTTCACCTAGCGCCCCCACAACAGCCACTTTTCATGGGTCGCGCAGCTTTCTGCGCTTTTGGCGCGAAGCAACCGTTGGCCGCAGCCTACCGTTGAAGTTTCTGTTTATGTGGCCGATCCGATGACGCTGATATTCGGAAAGTAGGGCAAAAATTGCGATTACCGGGGCATCTGTATTTGATTGATCGAGCCCGCATACATGCCGGGTGCAAAGCACAACTTTTACTGGTCAATGCAACTCCATCCGAACGCGCGCTGAAACACTTGTTTGCACATCTTGGCGGCCACTCCTCCGGCCAAATAAATCATCTATGATG
>CBDTYC010000149.1:0-6712 GCA_965364495.1 uncultured Yoonia sp.
CTATTCGTGGGAAAACCCGATGTCCGCGCATGGTTTGATGCATATGGTCATCTCGAACGCACACGCCGGTGTGCCGTACAAGATCGACACACTGTTCATGTATATGGCGAACATGTCGTGGAACTCCTCGATGAACGTGGGCGGTGTGCACAAGATGCTGACCGACAAAGACGAAAACGGCGATTACGTTATCCCGCATATTATCTATTCCGATGCTTATTCCTCAGAAATGGTGGCTTATGCCGACCTGATTTTCCCCGACACAACCTATCTAGAGCGGCACGACTGCATCTCGCTGCTGGACCGTCCGATCTGCGAGGCCGATGGCGTTGCCGATGCAATCCGGTGGCCGGTGGTGGCGCCTGACCGCGATGTGCGCGGCTTCCAGTCGGTTCTATGTGATTTGGGCGCACGTTTGGGTTTACCCGGCTTCGTGAATGAAGACGGCAGCCAGAAGTACGAAGATTACGCCGACTACATCACCAACCACATGCGCCGTCCGGGTGTCGGCCCGCTCGCAGGCTTCCGCAAAGGCGAAGACGGCCCCCAAGGCGGACGCGGTGATGTAAACCCGAACCAGATACAGGACTACATCGACAACGGCGGATTCTGGCTCGAACACGTCCCCGAGAACGCAGCCTACTACAAGCCCTTTAGCATGGACTACCAGAACTGGGCCGTGAAGATGGGATTCTATGATGCGGTCCAACCGTATATCTTCCAGCTTTACGTCGAACCATTGCGCAAGTTCCAGGCGGCGGCAGAAGGTATCGGCACCCGCCAACCGCCAGAGCACCTACGCGAAAGGCTAAAACTTACGATGGACCCGCTGCCAATCTGGTATGGGCCACTGGAAGACGATCAAATCGATCTGGACGAATATCCCGTCCATGCCCTGACACAACGACCAATGGCGATGTACCACTCCTGGGGCACACAGAATGCTTGGCTGCGCCAAATCCATGGGCACAACCCGCTCTATGTGCCAACCAAAATCTGGGAAGCAAACGATTTCAAAGAAGGCGACTGGGCCAAAGTCAGTTCCGTGCACGGTTCCATCGTCGTGCCGGTGGCGCATCAGGCCTCTTTGAACGGCAATACAGTCTGGACATGGAACGCGATCGGCAAACGCAAGGGCGCCTGGGCACTTGATGAAAAGGCGACAGAGGCGACCAAAGGGTTCCTTCTCAATCACCTCATCCATGAACTGCTGCCACCCAAAGGGGACGGTTTGCGATGGGCAAACTCTGACCCGATTACGGGACAGGCTGCATGGTTCGATCTGCGCGTCAAAATCGAGAAGTCCGCAACACCAAACGAGGCGCAGCCAGTGATGCCGTCGATAAAATCACCTGTACCAAAAGGACCACGCGACTTGGCGTGGAAGGTGGGCAAATGACCAACCGACAAGTGCTCTTGCTCATTGGTGCGTTCGTGGCGCTGACCCTCGGCAGCTTCATCTGGTACATCGCAACCTGGGACGCCAATGAACGTACCGAAATGCACATGGACAACACGCAGCACCTCGCTTTGTTCGCAATACTCCCGCCGGAGGCTCCGACCCCTGCCAAAGGAATGACACTATGACCCAGCTCCCCCCGCCTTCAGCCAAGAAACTTGGCCTCGTCATCGACCTCGATACTTGCGTCGGCTGTCATGCCTGCGTGGTATCGTGCAAAGGCTGGAACACCGAAAACTACGGCGCGCCCTTGTCGGACCAGGATGCCTATGGTGCCAATCCATCCGGTACGTTCCTGAACCGCGTCCACTCTTTCGAAGTTCAGCCGGAACAGGGCGAAGCACAGCTGATCCACTTCCCCAAATCCTGTCTGCACTGCGAAGACGCGCCTTGCGTGACGGTCTGCCCGACCGGGGCTAGTTACAAACGCTCCGAAGACGGGATTGTTTTGGTGAATGAAAGCGACTGCATCGGCTGTGGCCTGTGCGCATGGGCCTGCCCTTATGGCGCACGCGAATTGGATGCCAAAGAAGGGGGGATGAAAAAATGCACCCTCTGCGTCGACCGCATCTATAATGAAAACCTGCCCGAAGAAGACCGGCAGCCCGCCTGCGTGCGCACATGCCCCGCCGGTGCGCGTCACTTTGGCGATCTTGGCGACGAAAACAGCGACGTCTCGATACTGGTTGCCGAACGTGGCGGTTTTGATCTGATGCCAGAGCAAGGCACAAAGCCCGTCAACAAGTACCGCCCGCCACGTCCAAAAGACGAAATGCCGGAATTCGACATTCTGGCCCCCTACCTTGAACCTATCGCCAGCGACGGCAAAGGCTTTGTGGGTTGGCTGGACAAGGCCCTTTCAGCACTACCCGGAGGAGCAAAATAATGCATCCCGCAACGTCCGTTATCCTTTTCAACACCTTCTCGGGTCTGGGCTTTGGCCTTTTGTTCTGGCTTGGCCTCGACACTACCCCCCCCACAGGCCTGTCCGCCTTCATCTGGTTTGCCATCGCATACCTGTTTGCTGTCGGCGGGTTGATCGCCTCGACCTTCCACCTTGGCCATCCAGAGCGGGCAATCAAAGCGTTCAGTCAATGGAAAACCAGCTGGCTTAGCCGCGAAGGTGTTTGTGCTGTGTTCGCGCTGATCACAATGGCAATCTACGGCGCAGGACTTGTCTTTGCGGAAACACAACTCACCCTGATCGGCATCGTTGGTGGGCTTGCGTCCTTGGGTGTCGTGTTTACGACGTCCATGATTTACGCACAGATGAAGACCGTCCCCCGTTGGCGCCATTGGACGACGCCGGCAATGTATCTGACACTTTCAATTGGCGGTGGTGCGCTTTTGTCGGGGAAAGTTGGGATTGCGTCCGTCCTGTTCATTCTCGGCGGCGCACTGCAAATTTTCGCTTGGAGTTCGGGCGACGGGCGTTTCAACGCCTCGGGCACCAACATGGAAACAGCCACAGGACTTGGCCATATCGGCAAAGTCCGCGCATTTGAACCGCCACACACTGGCACCAACTACCTGATGCGCGAGTTCATCCACCAAGTTGGCCGCAAGCACGCGCAGCAATTGCGGATCATTACAATCGGTCTTGCCTTTGTTCTGCCCGTGATTTTTATGCTCTTGCCAGCGGGCGGGCATGTCTTTCCGGCGTTGGCCGTGCTGAGCCATATCACGGGCGTGCTGACGTTGCGCTGGCTGTTCTTTGCGCAGGCCGAACATGTCGTGGGCCTGTATTACGGCAAGCGTTAAGCACCACACCCTAGCAGCAAAAAGGCCCGCGTTGATCGCGGGCCTTCTTGGTATGATTGTCCTGACACCCTAGCTACGAATGCGGATTTCTGTTTCGGCATCGAACAGCAAGATCCGGCTTGTTTCGATATTGATACCGACCTTCACACCGGCGGCTGTCCGTTCGTCACCGCGCTCTTCCACAACGATCCGTTCGCCGGTTGCGCCCGACAGATAAGCGAATGAGACACCGCCAAGGCTTTCTGTCATTTCAACTGTATGTGTGTCGCCGTTCGGGTCCAGTGTGATGTGCTCAGGCCGCGCACCAACACTGACTGTTTTGCCTTCGTGCGCTGTGCTGATGATCCCGTCAAAACGCAACCCCAGACCGGGGGCATCGACGCCGCCGCCTTTGGCCGTCCCTTCGACAAAATTCATCGCGGGGGATCCTATAAAGCCCGCCACGAATTTGTTGTCAGGATCACGATAAAGATCCATCGGCGCGCCAACCTGCTCGATCACACCCAAACGCAGCACGACAATCTTGTCGGCCAGTGTCATGGCTTCGACCTGATCGTGCGTCCCATCGATCCTGGTGGCGCCAATTTCTTTGTGCAGGCGGGCAATTTCGACCCGCATCTCGACGCGCAATTCGGCATCAAGGTTGGACAGCGGTTCATCGAACAAGAACACCTCAGGGCCACGGACAATCGCGCGGCCGATGGATACACGCTGACGCTGACCGCCCGACAAAGCGGCGGGCTTGCGGTCCAGATAGGGTTCCAACTTCAGGATACGGGTGGCTTCGGCGACTTTCGCTTCGATCTCTGCCTTAGGGTGACCGTTCATCTTAAGGCCGAAACCCATGTTATCTTTGACCGTCATATGCGGATAAAGCGCGTAGGTCTGGAACACCATCGCCACGCCGCGCTGGGACGGGTCCATGCGGGTTACGTCACGGTCGCCGATATGCATCGACCCTTCTGTGGTTTCCTCGAGACCAGCCACCATGCGCAACAGCGTTGACTTGCCACAGCCTGACGGGCCAACAAAGACACAGAATTCTCCGTCCTTGATCTCCAGATCAACGCCATGGATGACTTGCACGTCGCCGTAGCGCTTGATGACATTGTTCAGCGTAACACCTGACATGGTCTATATCCCCGTTGTTTCTTGTGATGCGTAGTCGGGAAAGCTCCAGTTTTGGGCATCCCGTTTTATTTTTTCTGCAGTGTCCTGCAGGACTGGAACAAAGCCTTCGAGGCCTGCAAGGTTTGTGCGACTGGTTGTGCTGGTCACCGAAAGCGCACCCAAGACGCGGCCCGTATCGCTTAGGATCGGCATGGCCACGCAGATAATACCGGGTTCATGTTCTTCGCGGTCAAAGCCATAGCCATTGTCGCGGATATCCGCGAGTTCGGCACGCAGAGCCTCTGCACTATCCAGTGTGTTTTCGGTGAAGACATGAAACGACTGTTGGTCGATCACAGCCTCGGCAGAATTCTCATCCAGAAATGCCAGCATAACCTTGCCGACACCGGTACAATAGGCCGGTCCGACCTTCCCCGCTTGGCTGTACATCTCGACCGGCTGTCCGGCGTTGCGTTTGTCGATGTAAAGGACTTGTGCGTGATCAAGCTGCGCCAGATGCACGGTTTCGCCTACAATCTTGCTCAGTGCATCGATATGGCGCCGCGCAACGGGTGCCAGCGTTGTCTGGTCCCAAGCCGCATGCGCCAAACGCACAAGCCGCACGCCGGGGCTATAGGTCTGGCGGTCAGGGTCATAGGCCAACATCTGCTGGTTCGTCAGCGTTTGAACGAATCGATATAAGGTAGGTTTAGGGAATGACGACTGGGCCAGCAGCTCTGAAAATCGCACAGGTCGCCCGAATGCCGCAACCTGATCAAGCACCTCCAGTGCCTTGCCGACTGTGCCGTCACCGGTCGCGCGTGCCATATGTCCTCCCTTGTGTCGGTTTGAGGCCTTTGACACCAGTCTCCTCTCTGGTGCAGCCTTCGACTGTTGACAACGCTAGCCTGTTCGCGGTTTAGTATCAACATCCAAAACTAAGTTTCAAATAATGAAACCAGTTTTACACACGGAAGCATACTGGGAGGACACCATGCATTCCATTTTGAAGACGTCGCTAGCGGCGTTGATTGCGGCTGGCGTTACTGCGTCATCCGCCATTGCAGCCGGCCACGAACTGTCGGGCGAGCTGAACATCACATCTGACATGTCAAACCCTGCACCGCGCGCGGTCATGGAAGGCCTTGCCGCAGATTTTGGTGCATTGCACCCGAACCTCGAGGTCAACCTGACCATTGTTGATCGCGAAGCGTGGAAGACACAAATCCGCAACGCATTGGGCGCAAACCCGCCGGACGTTGTGAACTGGTACGCTGCAAACCGCATGCGTCCATATGTTGACGCAGGCCTTTTCGCCGACATTTCTGACCTCTGGGCAGAGCCCGAGTTCGAAGCACTGGCATCCACCAAAGGTGCAATGACACTCGACGGCGCACAGTGGGGCGTTCCTTACACTTACTACCAGTGGGGCGTTTACTATCGCGCGGACATCTTTGCCCAGTACGGCCTGACCGAACCATCCAACTGGGAAGAAGAACTGGCGAACTGCCAGGTCCTGCTCGACAACGGTGTGAAGTGCTACACAATCGGCACCAAGTTCCTTTGGACAGCCGGCGGCTGGTTTGACTACATCAACTCGCGCACGAACGGCTACGACTTCCATGTCGCGCTGGCACGTGGCGAAGTCGAGTGGACAGACGACCGCGTGCGTCAGACATTCGCCAACTGGCGTCAGCTGATCGACATGGGTGCCTTCATTGACGACCACCAGACATACAGCTGGCAGGAAGCACTGCCCTTTATGGTCAACGGCGAAGCCGCCGCTTACCTGATGGGTAACTTCGCGGTTGCAGCGATGCGCGACGGCGGTCTGGATGACAGCAAGCTGGACTTCTACCAGTTCCCCGTCATCAATCCGGACGTTGATTTCGCGGAAGATGCGCCAACGGATACGTTCCACATCGCATCTGGTGCACAGAACATGGACGCTGCAAAAGAGTTCCTGCGTTACGTGACATCTGCCGATGTGCAGACAGCGATCAACGGCGGCGACGCCTTGGGTCAGTTGCCTGTGAACGCGAACTCCTCCATTGATGCGGACAAGTTCCTCGAGCAAGGCTTCGACATGCTGTCGAACAATGCTGGTGGCGGCATCATGCAGTTCTTCGACCGTGACTTCGACGCCGAAATGGCATCTGTCGGCATGGAAGGCCTGCAAGAGTTCATGGTGTTCCCGGACAATCTGGACGACATCCTTGCGCGCCTCGAAGAGACACGCGCACGTATCTACAACTAATCACGTTTGGCGGGGGTAACCCCGCCCCGACGGACCCCCGCCTGTTGTCTGGCGGGGGTCACCCCCTCAGGCAACCCATCTGCAAGACCTTTAGTGGTCTTTCACATGTGTTGAACCATCAGGAG
>CBDTYC010000150.1:0-6687 GCA_965364495.1 uncultured Yoonia sp.
CATAGTCAACAGCAGGATCATCATCGGGGGGGCATCCGGCAAGATAGTACGTGCCGTCGGTGCGCACATGCACACCGGATGGGTCAATCGTCAGTGGCAAATCGCGATCGAGAGGCTTTTCGGCCTCGAAGATGAACGTGTAGCGTTTGCGTGGCTCGACCGGAATGTCGATGCCTGCCATGCGTGACGTCAGCACAGCGCGCGGACCAGAGGCGTTGACGACCATTCCACAGCCGATCACCTCGCCCGATTTCAGGATCACGCTTTCCACACGTGTATCGGCGGCATTGCGGTTCATCGCGATGACTTCGTTGGTGACATACTCAGCGCCGCGTTCCTTGGCAGAGCGCTTCCACCAGTCAAAAAGCGTGTTGCCGTCAAAATACCCCTCATCCACCAGATTGTGGTTGGCGGCGGTAATGTCGTCGAGGTTGTAGAACGGATAAGCTGCGGCGATCTCGTCTGGCATCATGTGCTTGGTGCCTGCGCCATTGGCCTGTTGCAGTTTCTGGCCGTCGCGCAGGGTCGCTGCGAACTCTGCCGTGTCGGCCATATACATATAACCATAGCTTTGCAGACGCAGATGCGGCACCCGTTCATCGCCCCCCATGTAGTCACGAAAGTTTTTGACAAAATCGGCCGCGAACTGCGACACTTTTATATTGATTGGCGCACTGAATTGCTGACGCATACATGAATTTGTGTGCGCTGTTGATGTGAAGGCATATGTCGGGTCACGCTCGACCACAAGGATAGACCCGTCAAAATCAGGGTTATCCGTAAGGAACCAAGCGACTGACGAACCATACATCGCCCCGCCGACGATCACGACATCATAGGTTGAATGCGCAGGCGCTTGCATCTGGTTACCCCGGTTGGTTCAGCTTGCAATACTCTGTGGTGAAGTTTCGGGACGTGCAAGCTTTGTGATCATGCTTAGTGGAAATCCCGCGACTTCGGGATCACGCGCACATCGCGCGGGTGGCTGCCACGCGGGTCATGCGGGATCGCTTTTTTGACCTCATCGGCGCGGGCCAATGGTGCCTCCATCCGGTCATGCGACAGGCGCTCCAGCGCGTCACTGCGATCGGTCAGGTGGTGGGCGACGATGTGGATCACATCTTCGCTGCGCTGCACCATGCCGCGCACATCCATCACGCGGGCGCGCATGATGACCTTGCGGTAGGCCTCCATCACCTTGGGCCAGACGACCAGATTTGCGACGCCTGTTTCATCCTCAAGCGTAATGAAACAAACACCCTTGGCGCTGCCCGGACGCTGCCGGATCAACACGATGCCCGCCAGTTTGATGGATTGCCCGTTGCGCAACCCCTCAATCATCCGGTTGGGCGTGTAGCCCTGTTTATCCATACTGCGCCGCAGGAACGCCATCGGGTGCGCCTTGAGCGAGAGCCGCGTGGTCTGGTAATCGGCCACGACATGTTCGCACACGGGCATCTGGGGCAGGTCAAAACGGACCTCTTCGCCTTCATCCCTGTCTTGCGCAAATAGCGGCAGATCAGGTGCATCGCGCAGCGCGCGGGCATCCCACAGCGCCTGCCGCCGATCCAGCGTCATCGACCGCATGGCATCCGCCGCCGCCAGTTTGCGCATGGTGCCTGCATCCAGCTTTGCGCGTTCCTTGAGATCTTTGAGATCGGCAAAGGGTGTGGTCCGCGCATCCATCACCCGTTGCCCCATAGCCTGCCGCATCCCGTCGATCTGGCGCAACCCAAGGCGCACAGCAAAGACACCCGGGGCCACGGGTTCCAGCGTATTGTCCCAGTCAGAGTAATTTACATCCCCGCCGCGCACGATCACCTGATGTTCACGGGCGTCGCGTACGATCTGGGCAGGGGCATAAAACCCCATCGGTTGTGAATTGAGCAAGGCCGCACAGAACACATCGGGGTAGTGGTATTTGATCCAGCACGACACATAGACCAGATGGGCAAAGCTGGCCGCGTGGCTTTCGGGAAAGCCATAATCGCCAAAGCCCTTGATCTGGTTGAAACAACGGGCGGCAAACTCAGGATCATAGCCGCGCTTGATCATCCGGCTGACCATCTTGTCCTCTAGCTTGCCGATTGTGCCGTGGGACCGAAAGGGCGCCATGGCCTTGCGCAACTCATTGGCTTCCTTGGTGGAGAATTCGGCCGCGACCATCGCGATTTTCATCGCCTGTTCCTGAAAAATCGGCACACCAAGGGTGCGCCCAAGGACTTTGCGTAGCTCGTCTTGATCATATTCCGGCCCGGGCGAAGGGTATTCGGTTGCCTCTTTCCCGCTGCGCCTGCGCAAATAGGGATGCACCATATCGCCCTGAATGGGACCGGGGCGCACGATGGCGACCTGAATGACCAGATCGTAAAATTCGCGTGGCTTCAGGCGGGGCAGCATGTTCATCTGCGCCCGGCTTTCGACCTGAAACGTCCCAAGACTATCGCCACGGCACAGCATGTCATACACCTTTGGGTCTTCCTGCGGGGTGGTCGCCAGTGTCAGGCGCCTGCCGTAATGCGCGTCGATCATGTCAAAGGCCTTGCGGATGCAGGTCAGCATCCCCAGCGCCAGAATATCGACCTTGAGAATACGCAATTCATCAATATCGTCCTTGTCCCATTCGATAAAACTGCGATCAGGCATGGCTCCGTTGCCGATGGGTACCGTTTCGACCAACGGCTTTTCGGTCAGGATAAAGCCCCCCACATGCTGCCCCAGATGGCGCGGCATCCCGATCATCTGATCGGCCAGTTTTATGGTGCGCGCCATCAGCGGATCTTTCAGGTCAATCCCCGCCTCTGCCGCTTCGCGCGCACCGACTTCGCGGCCCCATGACCCCCAGATGGTTTTGGACAGTGCTGTGGTAATATCCTCGGAAAGGCCCATCACCTTGCCTACCTCGCGCACGGCCATGCGGGGGCGATAATGGATCACGGTGGCACAAAGGGCGGCACGATCGCGTCCGTACTTGTCATAGATATGCTGGATCACCTCTTCGCGGCGTTCATGTTCGAAATCGACGTCGATATCGGGGGGTTCTTTACGTTCCTCAGAGATGAACCGCTCAAACAGCAGGTCATTGTGGGCAGGGTCCACAGCCGTGATCCCCAGCACATAACAGACAGCCGAATTCGCGGCAGAGCCCCTGCCCTGACACAGGATTTCCGGCTTGGTCTGGTGGCGCGCAAAATCGACGATTTGTTCGATGGTCAGGAAATACTGCGCGATATTCAGCTTTGCGATCATCGCCAGCTCTTTGCGCAAGACTGCGGTGATATGATCGGGGGTACCACCCGGATAGCGGAATGCGGCCCCCTTCCATGTCAACTCCTCAAGATAGGCTTGGGCGGTGTACCCCTTTGGCACGGTCTCGTTGGGGTATTCATACGACAGTTCAGTCAGATTAAAGTTGCAGGCATCCGCGACCGTGCGGGTGGCGCTGATCGCGTGCGGCCATTGGGCAAACAGACGTTGCATCTGAGCGGGTGATTTCAGATGCCGTTCGGCATTGGCGTCCAGCAGAAAGCCTGCTTTGTGGATTGTGGTCTTGTGCAGGATACAGGTCATCACATCCTGTAAGGGCCGCCGCTCTGCTGCGTGATAATGCACGTCGTTCGTTGCCAGAATGGACAGGCCATTGGCCCGCGCAAGTGTATCCAAACGGTTGATCCGCGCCCGATCACCCCCGCGATAAAGATAGCTTGCCGCAATATACTGCAGCGTCGGCAATGCGCGGATTGTCCGGCGCAGGCCCGCGCGGAAATGATCCACATTCTCGCCAGGAACGGCGATCAACTGCACATCCTGGCTATGCTTTGCCAGATCATCCAGCGTGATATCGCAGGCCCCTTTCGCCTGCCATTCACCATCGACGCCATGCATCTTGCCCTTGGATAACAACGTGCAAAGCCGCCCGTATGCGGCGCGGTCTTCGGGATAGGCCAGAAACTGTTCGCCCGTGACCAATTGCAAACGGCACCCGATCAAAGGGCGCATGTTGGCTTTGGTGGCCTCTGTGTGCAGGCGCACGACACCGGCCATGGTGTTCAAGTCGGCACAGCCCAGCGCATCATAACCCAAGGTCCAAGCGGTTGCGGCAAGGTCCACCGCGTCAGAGGCCCCGCGCAGGAAGGAAAAGCAGGTCGTGATGCCCAATTCGACAAAGGGCGCGCGGGGGTTGGGCGGAAATCCTTCTTCCAGCGTACGCCGGGGGTGTTGGTGATCGTTTTCAGGCATAAGGTTTGCCTCTTGACGCTTTGGCACGACCGATAAGTCGGGCCGTGCCTCTTTGCATTTGTCGCCATCCCATCATGCAAAACACCCATGCACAAACCAGCGCGGGTCACCGCCGCGCCCGTCCTCGTGCAGGCCCTCGCGGTACAGCCATAACCGCAGACCTGCCTGATCCTCGACCTTGAAATAATCGCGCAACCGTGTGCCGGGGCGGTCTTTCCACCATTCGGGCGCGATCCGTTCCGGCCCGGAATACCGCGCCACGCGGTGGGTCTGCCTACGCCAGACAAACTGTGCAGGTGGGCCTTCGGGCACGGCGTAAAGCACGCGGACTTCTTCGGGGTGGTCAAGCAAACGCAAGGGACGTTCCTTCGCCAGAACAGCCATATCAGCAGGCGCATCGGCAAGGGCCGCGATCTGCGCCTCGGCCCGTTCAGGCACATGGCTTTGACGCAAAACAGGGCGCGTGACGGTGCGCGGCCCGAATTTCGCGCTTAGCCGGTCAATCAACTGGGTCAAATGCAAGTCATCACCCGCACTGCCATCAAGTGCACTTTGCCGATCTGTAACCGCCTCGATCGCGCCAGCGGTCAGGGTGATCAAATCAAAACCAAAACCCGGATTGATCCGTTCGACCTTATCGCGAAACAATCCCAACAAATGCCCCGCGTCGCGGGTGGGGGCAGATGTGGCAACATCAACATGGCTGACATCGCCATCAGTCTTGTAAACGGTCAGATGCAGGCGGCGGCAGCCTTGGCCTGCGTGCCTTAACTGCTCACACAGGTCCGTACAAAGATCAGGCAAGTAGGGGGTGGGATCAAAGATCGGCTCTGCCAGACGGGTCCGGGCGCGGATCACAGGTTTGGCATCGACGCTTGCGACAGGTTCGGCCAGTTTGCCCATCGCCTGATCCAGACGCATCAGCGGATTGGCATGCAGCGCGGCCTTTACAAAGCGGCGGGTCAGCGACAGACGCGGGACATCCATGACCGCACCAATGGTTTTCAGGCCCAGACGACGTAGCAATAACACTGTGGGCGCATCCAGCCGCAGACCCGTAACGGGCAAAGGGCCCAGCTTGAAATACGCCTCACCCGGCCCGCAAGTGGCGCGCACGGGGCCAAAGCGGGCCAAGGCCCATGCCGCCCCCCATGTGGGTGCCACAGCCAGTCGCGCGGTCAAACCCAGCAAGGACAATTGCGTTTCCATCTCGACCAGCATCGCGGCCTCGCCCCCCCACAGATGATCGGCCCCCGTAGTATCAAGGATCAACCCGTCATCGCCGTCGCGGACGCTCCAAGGGCACCAACGGCGCGCCCACAGGACCAAACGGTCAAGGGCCACGCGATCGCCTGCCTGATCGGCGTATTCGACCTGCAATTCAGGACAAATCGCACGCATATCCACCCCCCGGGATCCGGGCTGAATACCATTCATCCGCGCGCAGCGGTTGGCGGCATGGATCACCGGCCCATGCTGGCCTTCGCGGGCCAGCACCACGGGCACATCATCCGGCGGCGCGTTGCCCTGCCGTTCCATCACGCGGCTCCACCGCTCGATCGCGAGTTGGGGCAGAAAGATGGACACGATCCGCCGCGCGGTCATAGCTGGCCACCCATTGACCGGGCTTGCTGCGGCGCGAACGAAACAGATCGAGCGACCAACGCGCAGCGCCCGGAGCCTGCGCATCGTGCGGGTTCGGGGCTGATGGCAGGCTGGTAATGCGCCAACGGTCGCGGGCAGCGCTTAAATCGGGGCTGGCGGCGCGCCGGATCAACCAGCAGGATACATCGGCCGCCTCGGCGCGGATTGCCAATCGCTTGGTCGCGGTGAAGTCCAACGCAGGTGGGTCGCCCCAAACCTCGCCGATAACGGCCCCCAGGCTGCGGCAACGCAAGCCATCCTCCATAGCCCAAAGAACGTCGGACGCGCGCGACAGATCGACCATGATAATCGGGCGATCGGCGGGTAGACCGGCCAGCATCGGGCGCCCTGCCTCTTTGCGGGACAAACGGTCCTGCACCCAAAGGATCGGGGCGTTTGTGCGGGGCAAACGCGACAGGGCAAAACCAACAGCACTGGCGTCTGCCGGACTGGCAGGAAATGCCTCTGACAGGGTGTGCGGTATCGCGCTGGGTCTTTCCCCCTGCCCCGTTAAAGTTTTCTGCACACGCAACACGCCCATACACGACACACCGAATCCATTTTAATGTTCACTATTTGTTCTAATTTAATTCGTATGATTTCGCAATGCTGGCAAAGCAACCACATCATCCAAAGCGGCAACCTGCCAACAAACCTGCTTTCAGGACAGATTCTACTTGTGATCCTAGTTTTGTTCCTGCTAGACGCGACCTCGGAGACGTGGCCGAGTGGTCGAAGGCGCTCCCCTGCTAAGGGAGTAGGCGGGAAACCGTCTCGAGGGTTCGAATCCCTTCGTCTCCGCCA
>CBDTYC010000151.1:0-6611 GCA_965364495.1 uncultured Yoonia sp.
AAAGCGCACGACACTATCCTGCCCTGTGCTGATGCCACCAAGGAAGCCAACTGCGTAAATCGCTGCCTAATCTGGTCCGTTTGGCCCCATGAAGATCTCGTCCGCGTTGTCACGTCCGGTCAGTGCCGCCGCCGCCATGCCTTCGCCGATTTCGACGCCTTTGACGGCGTTGATCGACATCATTGCCGCCGCCAGATCAGTGTCTAACTTGGCATAAACCGGTGCGCCGATACCGGCGGGGACGCCGCGCGCAACAACCTCGATAATCGCGCCGACAGAGTTGTGATCATCCTTGCGCAGCCACGTCAGATAGTCGTTCCATTCCGCTGCGGCGTCTGCGTCCGGGCAGAAGAAATCGTTCTGGTCAATCTGGTCCCAGTCGACCTTACTGCGGTCGATCTGCTTGGCACCCATTTGGGTCATGTAGCCTTTGATCTGCACGTTGGGCGCAATGGCGGCAATCGCTTCGCGGGCGACACCACCGGCAGCTACGCGCGACGCCGTTTCGCGTGCCGAAGACCGGCCGCCGCCGCGTGGATCGCGCAGCCCGTATTTCTGGTGGTAAGTGATGTCTGCATGTCCGGGCCGGAACGTGTTCAGGATATCGCCGTAATCCTTTGACCGCTGGTCAGTGTTTTCGATCATCAACTGGATCGGTGTGCCTGTTGTTTTGCCCTCGTACACGCCAGACAGGATTTTCACCGCATCGGGTTCGTTCCGTTGGGTCGTGTTCTTGTTCAGACCGGGGCGGCGTTTGTCCATCCATTGCTGGATCATCGCTGCCTCAAGTGGCACGCCTGGTGGGCAGCCGTCGACAGTAGCACCCAATGCGGGTCCGTGGCTCTCGCCCCACGTAGTGAAGCGGTAGAGGTGTCCAAAGCTGTTGATCGACATGGGATGCCCTTTCGTTGTCCTGCGGGTCTAGCGGGCGTGACAATAAGGCTCAAGAGGTTTCCCTTGCCCTGTGGTGCTTTCCCGATTAGCTAAAGCGTACCTCGGGGGGCCTAAGAAGGCTGAGATGCAATGTTGCGGACCCGTTGAACCTGAACCGGTTAAGACCGGCGGAGGGAAGGTTTAGCAAGGTGCTATCCCCCATTTCCGCCCGTCGCATTTGGAGGATACGATGAAAAACACCACCTATCTACCAGTTGCTGCGGGACTTGTCCTTTGCGCATCAAGCGCATGGGCCGAGACCCCAGTTCTGCAAGTCATGACATATGACAGCTTTGTCACCGAATGGGGCCCTGGACCCGCGATTGAAGCTGCTTTCGAAGCCACCTGCGCCTGTGATCTACAATTTGTCGGCACTGGCGACGGTGCAGCACTGCTTGCCCGTTTGCAATTGGAAGGACCGCGCACGGACGCTGATATCGTGCTGGGACTTGATACAAACCTGACGGCTGTTGCCCGCGAAACCGGTCTGTTTGCACCGCACGGCGTTGCGGCCGACCTTGATCTGCCGATCGCATGGACAGACGCGGAATTCTTGCCGTTTGACTGGGGTTACTTTGCATTTGTCGGCAACGCGGGTGCTGCGCAGGCGACATCATTGCGCGATCTGGCTGACAGCGATCTGAAGATCGTCATTCAGGACCCGCGGTCATCCACACCTGGTCTGGGCCTATTGATGTGGGTCAAGACAGCCTATCCAGACGATGCTGCAAGCCTTTGGGCCGACCTATCCGACAACATCGTAACGGTCACGTCCGGCTGGTCCGAAGCCTACGGGATGTTCCTTGAAGGCGAAGCGGACGCCGTTTTATCCTATACGACATCGCCCGCCTATCACCTGATCGCCGAAGAAGACGACAGCAAGGTGGCATGGGCCTTTGAAGAAGGTCACTACATGCAGGTCGAGGTCGCTGGCAAAGTCGCAGGCACCGACCAGCCGGAACTGGCGGATGCATTTCTGGCATTCATGGTCTCGGATGCGTTCCAAAGCGTGATTCCAACGACAAACTGGATGTACCCAGCGGTCACGCCAGCAGACGGTTTGCCAGATGGGTTCGAGACACTCGTGACGCCTGAAACCGCTTTGTTGCTGCCGGCAGAAGATGCGGCAGCATTGCGTGATGGCGCATTGGACGAATGGCGCACAGCCCTGTCCCAGTAACCCCGCGCTGGCCCAGCGTCGCAGCTGCGACGCTGGTGCTATTGCTGACCCTTGGCACGCTGGGCGCAGTTGCCTTGCGTGCTGAATGGGCGGCCGGGCTTGCTGCTGCTGACTGGGCCGCAATCCGGTTCACCGTTCTTCAGGCATTTCTGTCCGCCCTGATCAGTGTGCTACTGGCGATTCCCGTCGCGCGGGCTTTGGCGCGCCGCCGTTTTCGTGGACGGCAACTTCTGATTACTTTGCTTGGTGCACCGTTCCTGTTGCCTGTCATCGTCGCTGTTTTGGGGCTGCTGGCCGTTTTCGGACGCGGTGGTGTGGTTAATGACGCCTTGTCAGCCCTTGGCTTTGCGCCAATTTCGATTTTCGGGATGCACGGGGTCATTCTGGCGCACGTCTTTTTCAATCTACCGCTTGCGATCCGGTTCATCCTGCAAGGGTGGCTATCGATTCCGGCCGAACGTTTTCGCTTGGCCGCTTCCCTGAACGCACCGGTCGGACGCCTGCTGGAATGGCCGATGTTGCGGGTGGTTTTACCAAGTACATTTCTCGTGATTTTCCTGATTTGCCTGACAAGCTTTGCAGTCGCCCTGACCATGGGCGGCGGACCGCGCGCGACAACGATCGAACTTGCGATTTATCAGGCCGTCCGCTTTGACTTTGATCTTGGCAAAGCCGCCCTGCTTGCGTGCATCCAGTTCGGGTTATGTGTCGGGGCGGCGCTGCTGGCCTTGCGCGTCACCGCTGAGAACCTGACAGGCGCGGGCATGGACCGCGTGGTGCAGCGCTGGGATTTCGGTCGCGCAGGCGTTGATTACGCATGGATCACTGCCGCCGCATTGTTTTTGCTGGTGCCTCTGGGCATGGTCGTCTTGCGCGGATTGCCAGGTTTGTTGGAGCTGCCGGATACGATCTGGGCGGCGGCGGTTCGTTCAATGATCGTCGCGATCGGATCGGCGATCCTATGTGCTGCGATGGCGCTTGCGTTCGCGTTGCGTGGGGGTGCAGTGATCGCAATTGTTGGCGTTCTTCCACTGGCGGCATCTGGTTTGGTTGTGGGGACCGGTGCGTTCCTGATCGTCTTTCCATTTATCCGACCTGCTGACGTCGCCTTGTTGGTCACTATGCTTGTGAATGCCACGCTTGCTCTTCCGTTCGCTGTGCGCGCGATTGGGCCAGCGGTGACCCAGGTCAAAGCCGACTATGGTCGGCTTGGTGCGTCATTGGGAATGCAAGGCTGGGCGTGGGTGCGGCTTGTTGTTGTGCCGCGCTTGCGCAAACCTTTGGGGTTTGCCACGGGACTGGCCGCAGCGTTGTCGATGGGCGACCTTGGCGTCATCGCACTTTTCGCCGGACAGGCCGAAGAAACGCTGCCCCTTGCAATGTATCGTTTGATGGGGGCCTACCGGATGGAAACGGCCGCGAGTGCGGCCTTGCTTTTGTTGGCGCTTAGCTTGCTGCTATTCTGGATTTGCGACCGAGGAGGCCGTGCCGATGCTGATCTTTGAAGATGTGCTGATCGTTCAGGGCGATTTTACCCTCAGTGCGGATGTGTCGTTGCCAGACCAGTCGATAACTGCGCTTATCGGACCTTCTGGCGCTGGAAAATCGACATTGCTGTCTGTGATTGCGGGCTTTTTTGCACCGACGCGCGGTCGGATTAGCTGGAACGGCGATGATCTGGCAGGTGTCGCTCCGGGTGCGCGTCCTGTGAGCATGTTGTTTCAGGACAACAACCTCTTCCCCCATTTGACCGCAGCACAGAACGTGGGCCTTGGCTTGCGCCCTGATTTGCGGTTGTCCCCTGCTCAGAAGGCGGTGACCGAGGCTGCATTGGCGCAGGTGGGTCTTGCGGGGTTTGGCAACCGCAAGCCCGGTGCATTGTCTGGCGGGCAGCAAAGCCGCGTGGCCCTGGCACGGGTATTGGTTGCGGACAGGCCACTTGTTCTATTGGACGAACCGTTCTCGGCGCTGGGGCCTGCGCTCAAGGACGAGATGCTGGATTTGGTAAAGGAAAAACTACACGCTACAGGAAAGACCGTCATCATGGTGACACATGATCCAGCGGATGCGCGGCGCGTGGCAGACTTTGCAGCTTTGGTTGCGGAGGGCGTTGTGTCAGCGCCTGTTGCGACAGCAGAGTTGCTGGACAATCCGCCACCGGCACTTGCGGCGTATTTGGGGTAAGGTGGATCAATATCTACCAACGAAAAAGGCCCGCTAATAAGCGGGCCTTTGTTCATTTCATGATCTGGTCAGATTTAGTCTTTGTGCTTGTGTGGTGCCCAAAGACGCTTGTTTGTCAGATACAGCAGCACTGAAAGCACTGTCAGGAACAGTACACCGGTCAAACCAGCCTGCTTGCGTGCAATCAGCTTTGGTTCTGCTGTCCACATCAGGAATGCAGCCACATCTTCTGCGACATGCTCCAGTTCGGTCGAGTGACCGTCCGCGAACTCAACATCGTCACCATAAAGCGGCTGGGACATTGCAATCCAGCTGCCTGGAACCATGTGCTTGCCTTTTTCGTCGATGCAGCTTTCTGGAAAGCCGCCAGCACCGAATGCGACGTTATAGAAGCCGTCCATCGGCTCGCCTTCCAGCGCGCACTCTGGTTCTTCATGGTAGCCGGTCAACAGTGAGGCGATGTATTCTGCCCCGCCCATGCCGTTCACGAACTGGCTGATGCCTGTACCGTATGGACCGTGGAAGCCAGCGCGCGCCTTCGCCATCAGGCTAAGGTCTGGTGCGTTGGACAAGCTCGAACCCGGGAAGTTGTCAGCAGGTGTCGCCGCGCGGAAGTCGCCTTCGCCATCAAACAATGACTGGTCGAAGATTTCGTAGAACTCCGCATAGGCCCGCATTTGATCCTCGGGCAGCGCAGGGCCGCCTTCGTCGTGCAGGTTGCGGAACGCCAGAATCTCAAGACCATGACACGCCGCACAGATTTCAGTGTAGACCTGAAGGCCACGCTGAAGCTGCATTTGGTCATAGCTGCCGAATGGACCCTCGAAAGAGAATGCAAAATCCTCAATCTCGGTTTCGACTTCTGCGGCCATTGCCTGCCCTGCGGTGAGGGCAAGCGCTGTTGCTGCGGTGAGTGTGAATTTACGGAACATGTCTTTGTCCTTTCTCACTCGGCCGGGGCCGCGACAGGCTTGGCGCCGTCACTTTTCGGCGCGTAGTGCGCGTTAAAATCGTCTTCGATGGTTGCCGGTGGTGTGTTCGGCTTCTCGATCACACCAAGCAGTGGCAGGATGACGAGGAAGTAAGCAAACCAGTAGGTGGCACCGAGCAAAGCAATGTAAGGATAAATCCCTTCTGCCGGGCGGGCGCCAACCCACATCAGCAGCATGAAGTTCACCGCAAACAGCCAGAACCACCACTTGAACATCGGACGATAGCGGCCCGAACGTACAGAGGAGGTGTCCAACCAAGGCGCAAGCCCCATGACAACAATCGCGCCAAACATCGCCAGAACACCAAAGAACTTTGCATCAACGATGCCGAACGTCAGCCAGTTGACAGCGATGACCAGCCAGACTTCTTGGTCGAAGGCGCGCAGGATTGCGTAGAATGGCAAGAAGTACCACTCAGGCACAATGTGCGAAGGTGTGACCAGCGGGTTTGCCGGAATATAGTTGTCCGGGTGGCCCAGATAGTTCGGCATAAAGCCGACGACCGCGACAAAGACTGCAAGAATTACGGCCAGCGCGAACAGGTCTTTGATCACGAAGTATGGCCAGAATGGCAGTGTGTCTTTGGCTGCGTCTTCTTTGGACGTGCGACGTACTTCAACACCGGTTGGGTTGTTGTTGCCAGTCGTGTGGAAGGCCCAGACGTGTACGATTGTCAGGCCCAACAGGATGAACGGCAGCAGGTAGTGCAACGAGAAGAAGCGGTTCAGCGCAGGCTGGCCGATTGACCCGTTTGGTGTGCCCAAAAGCCAGACTTGAACCGATTCACCGATGAAGGGGATCGCGCCAAAAAGGCCTGTGATAACGGCAGTACCGTGGAACGACATCTGACCCCAAGGCAAAACGTAACCCATAAAGGCCGTACCCATCATCAGAACATACATCAGCATGCCGACAATCCACGTTACTTCGCGTGGAGATTTGTATGATCCGTAATACAGCGACCGGAATATGTGTGCGTAAACAGCCACAAAGAACAGCGACGCGCCGTTCATGTGGAAATAGCGGATCATATGGCCACCATTCACGTTACGCATGATGTGTTCAACAGACGCAAAGGCCATATCGACGTGCGGCACATAGTGCATCACCAGAACGATACCGGTCACGATCTGCAGAACGAGAGTGAAAACAAGAACGATACCCCAGATCCACATCCAGTTCAGGTTCTTGGGTGTCGGAAGCATGAGAGTGTCGTAAATCAAACCAACAATTGGCAAGCGGCTATGAAGCCACTTTTCGCCGCCGGACTTTGGTTCGTAATGGTCGTGGGGAATTCCGCCCATGGCTTTCTCTCCTTAACC
>CBDTYC010000152.1:0-6605 GCA_965364495.1 uncultured Yoonia sp.
TAGCCCTCGGCGTCGACCATCTCGCGTACCGGAGCGGCTTCCGCGACGAACTCGAGTATATTCTGGCACCAGCGAAGCCAACGCGCCGCACCTTACTTTTCTCTGCAACCGTTCCGCCGATGATTGCCACACTGGCGAAATCCTATCAACGCGACGCAATCCGCATCGCGACAACAAGCAAAGAAAAGCAACACAGTGATATCGAATACCGCGCGTTGAACGTGGCCAACCACGATGCCGACGCGGCCATCGTGAACCTGCTGCGGTATTATGATGCGCCGAACGCGCTGGTTTTCGCCAACACGCGTGCAATGGTGACACGCCTCACAACGCGCCTGTCGAACCGTGGTTTTTCAGTCGTGGCGCTGTCAGGCGAGCTTAGCCAGGCCGAACGCTCTAACGCGCTGCAAGCGATGCGTGATGGACGTGCGCGGGTATGTGTTGCGACTGATGTTGCTGCACGCGGTATCGACCTGCCAAACCTTGAGCTGGTAATTCATGCAGAACTGCCGACCAATGCCGAAACGCTGCTGCACCGCTCTGGCCGAACAGGTCGCGCGGGTCGCAAAGGGATTTCAGCACTGATTGTGCCATCCAAGATGAAGCGGCGCGGCGAAAACTTGCTGAAATGGGGCAAGTTGACTGCGACATGGGCCACGCCGCCTACCGCAGAAGAAGTCACAGCCAAAGACGAAGAACGCCTGTTGACCGATCCGGTCTGGTCTGAGGAATTCACCGAAGACGAACAGTCCTTCGCCAAGCGATTGCTGGCCGAACATGCGCCAGAACAAATTGCCGCCGCCTATTTGCGCCTCTATGCAGGCAAGCAGTCCGCGCCAGAGTTCATCTCTGAGTACAAAGAAGGCCCGCAAGCGAAGGAACGCAAACCACGCGAAGTGGCATCATTCGGTCCGTCAAAATGGTTTAGCGTCGACATCGGTCGCGAAGGCAAGGCAGAGGCCCGCTGGCTGCTGCCGATGATCTGCAAAGCTGGCGAAATCACCAAAAACGAAATCGGTGCAATCCGCATTCAGCCCAACGAGACCTTTATTGAAATCTCCGAAGCTGCCGTTCCCGGGTTCTTGCGCGCCGTCGGTGGCGACATGAAGCTAGAGAACCAAGCGACGTTGTCAGCACTGGATGGCCCGCCGCAATTGGGCGAGCGTGGACCGCGCAAGACCAAACGCGACTATGATGACGGCCCAAAAGCAGATTACGCTGACAAACCAAAGCGCGATTACGGCGATAAGCCCAAACGTGACTATGGTGACAAGCCCAAGCGTGATTATAGCGACAAGCCAAAGCGCCACGCGCCAAGGGACCAAGCAGCACCGCCGCCCTCCCAACAAGAACATGTGGCCGCGATCCAGCCGATACCGGGTGCGGCTGACGACTACAAGGCGCGCAAACCGCGCCATAAACCGGCCCGAAAGGACCACGGCGATGCCTTGGTCGAGAAACGCAGCAAGCCCCCCTACAAGGGCAAATCTGACGGCAAAAAGCCCGGCGGAAAAGGTAAGCCACCCTACAGCGCGGATGCAAAACCCCGTGGTGCAGGCACTGGCAAGCCCGCAAGCAAGCCGCGCGCAAATGCCAATGACACGTCAAAACGCTTCGTGCCGCCGGGCGGAAAAGCCAAGCCTCGCAAGGGCTTAGGCAAAGGCGGCGGTGCTGCCCCGCGCCGCGGCAAACCCTAGTACCCGAAACGACAGGTCACATTTTTGTCACGCCGCAACCGCGGCGTGAACAATCCGGGTGGCCAGATCGCGGCCTCCCTTCGTAAGATCATCCCACGAGTAGCTAAAGGACCAAGAAAATGGCCGCAGCAAAACCAACGACACCAACGCCCGCGCAAACACCAAAACCGGCACCGCAAACAACGCGTTTGCAGGGCAAGCCGCAGCCACCAGTCTATACCGATTTCGCGAGTATCTGACACAGGTTCAATGGTCTGCTTGGCCGGTGAGGTGACGCGTTTGATCGTCCTCCCCGATCATCAACGCGGCCTCACTGGCGTCTTTTTTAACAGCGCGTTAAAGTCATGACATGGCTGAACTCACCACTATCAAAAACATCGGTCCGGCGTTTGAAATCGCTTTGAAATCCGCGGGTATCACAACCGCAGAAGAATTGCGCGCACTGGGCGCGGATGCAGCCTATGCCAAGATGTTGGAGGGCGGATCAAAGCCGCATTTCATTGGCTATTATGTGTTGCATATGGCCTTGCAAGGCCGCCCATGGAACGATTGCAAGGGCGACGAAAAAAAGGCCCTGCGCAAGCAATTCGACAAGATAAAAGCGGGCAGCTTTGACGAGGCCCGATCGGAACTAGAGCAATTCCTGAACAAAATCGGCGTTGTTGCCGTCTCGAAAACATAAAAAAGCCGCCCATGCTTGCGACATGGACGGCCCATTTCAAACCCCGTAGCGCGGGGTCATTGCAAGCTTAGCCAACCAGCTCAAGGCCAGAGAAGAAGAACGCGATTTCTTCTGCTGCTGTTTCTGGTGCATCAGAACCGTGAACAGAGTTTTCGCCGATGGACAGTGCGAATTCCTTGCGGATAGTGCCTTCTGCCGCGTCTGCAGGGTTTGTTGCACCCATGACTTCGCGGTTCTTGGAAATCGCATCTTCGCCTTCCAGAACCTGAACAACGATCGGCTCGGAGATCATGAATTCGCAAAGCTCGCCAAAGAAAGGACGCTCGGCGTGGACGCCGTAGAACTGCTGCGCTTGGGCCAGTGTCAACTGGATACGCTTGGACGCAACGATGCGCAGACCGGCAGCTTCGAATTTCGCGGCGATCTGGCCGGTCAGGTTACGCTTTGTTGCGTCTGGTTTGATGATCGAGAAAGTGCGCTGAATAGCCATGGAAAAAAGCCTCTTGTTTGTGCGGCGGGACGGTGCCCGATGAATTGATGGCTGCGCCCTACCATGCGTATTGATCTATGAAAAGTGGTGATTTGACAGCCTCTGCCTAGGACCGCACCGGCACTGCCCGTTTTGCCTTGCGGACTGGCCAAACCTCTAGAATGCCCGCAATCAATACCACGGTGCCGCCGATAATCTCGGCCGTGCTAAGATGTTCGCCAATGATGATCGCCGCCGAAAGTGCCGCAACAAACACTTCGACCATCAACAAGATACCGACCCTTGCGGGGTCCAGTATGGTTGCCGCCCACATCAGACCGCCAATCGGCAAGGCCCACCAGAAGCCCCCCGCCAATACGACCCAAACGGACATCGACCAAGGGTGTGGTATTGCTTGAAGGTCTGGAAACGGCTCGAGGAATGGGGCAAGGACCAAACCGCCCAAAAAGGCACCGGCCACAAACACAAATGCGCTTTCACCTGGACCGGCCGTCGATGTGACGCGGATACCAAGCGTCGCAATCGCCCAGAAAACGCCGGAGGTCAGCGCCAGCCATTCACCAAGGCTCTGGGGGAATGGCCAAGTGCCGTCCCCGCCCAGCATCAGCCCAAGACCCGTTACACCCAGTACCAGAACCAGCAACCGCACCCGTGTAATCGGCCAGCCCATCAGGATACGGCCCAAGAGGGTGCTCCAAACCGGTGTGAGGTAGAACAAGATCACAATCACTGCGACCCGCCCGTACAAGAACCCGACAGAGTAAAGCAGGAAAGCACAGCCACCCAGCGCGATAGATATAAGTGCCACAGGCGATGACGCCGCCAAAGCCCTGCGCCCGCGCCACGCGAAGGGTGTCATGAACACCGTTCCTGCGCCCACCATCGCCAGTGTTCCCCATGCGCCACCCAGCCCGAGGGCCGCAACCTCGCGCACAGGCAACCAGTAGAAACCCCAAAGGATTCCGGCAAGGATGACCATCAGGGTCGCCAATATTATGCCACGTGTCGCGTCCATGTGTCCTGCATAACCAGCGCCACGCCCAAGCGCCAGATGCCCCAGCCCCAAAGGCCCATTGACCGCACCATCCGGATCAATCATAGCGCGGCATGCTTAAAATTTCTGATATCACATACTCTGTCGAAGGCCGCACTCTGGTCGAGCACGCCACCGTCACGATCCCCACCGGCCACAAGGTCGGACTTGTGGGGCGCAATGGCTCTGGTAAGACAACGCTGTTCCGGGTGATCCGTGGCGAAATGGTGCTTGATACCGGCAGTGTTTCGATCCCGAAAGGCTGGAAAATCGGCGGCGTCAGCCAAGAGGTGCCCGGCAACGAGGTATCATTGATCAACACCGTTCTTCGCGCCGATACCGAACGCGAGGCGCTGCTGGCCGAAGCCGAAACCGCCACCGACCCTGCCCGCATTGCAGAGGTTCAGACCCGCCTTGCCGATATCGAAGCATGGTCCGCCGAAGCCCGCGCCGCAACCATTCTGCGTGGTCTTGGTTTTACGCATGAAGAACAAAAGATGCCTTGCTCCGCCTTTTCGGGCGGTTGGCGGATGCGTGTCGCACTGGCAGCGGTTCTGTTTTCCGAACCGGACCTGTTGCTGTTGGACGAACCGACAAACTACCTCGACCTCGAAGGCGCGCTCTGGCTCGAGGCGTATCTGGTCAAATACCCGCATACTGTACTGATCGTCAGCCACGACCGCGAATTGCTGAACCGGTCGGTCGGCGGCATTCTGCACCTCGAAGACAAGGGCCTTATCTACTATACCGGTCCCTACGATACATTCGCGCGCCAACGCGCAGCCAACCGCGCGGTGCAGGCTGCGGCGGCCAAAAAGCAGGACCTGCAACGCGCGCATCTGCAGTCATTTGTGGACCGCTTCAAGGCCAAAGCATCAAAGGCCAAACAGGCCCAATCCCGTGTCAAAATGCTTGAGAAAATGGAAACTATTCGCGCGCCCGAAGATGCTGCGCGCACTGTTTTCACATTCCCAGAACCTGAAGAGCTTTCGCCGCCGATCATCGCAACCGAGGGCGCAGCCGTCGGATATGGCAATACAGTGGTATTACATGACCTGAACCTGCGTATCGACCAAGACGATCGGATCGCTTTGCTGGGCCGCAACGGTGAAGGCAAATCGACGCTGTCGAAAATGCTGTCCAACAGGCTGGACGTGATGCGCGGCAAGATGGTGACTTCGAACAAATTGCGCATCGGCTTTTTTGCCCAGCATCAGGTTGACGAACTGCGGATCGAAGAAACGCCACTTGATCACTTGTTCCGCGAACGCCCCAACGAAGGACAAGCAAAGCTGCGCGCGCGTCTGGCCGGTTTCGGCCTTGGCGCCGATCAAGCCGATACCGAAGTGGGCCGCTTGTCAGGTGGGCAAAAGGCGCGTCTGTCGCTGCTCTTGGCCACGCTGCCCGCACCGCATCTTTTGATCCTCGACGAACCGACAAACCACCTTGATATCGAAAGCCGCGAGGCCTTGGTCGAGGCACTGACAGCCTATTCAGGTGCTGTGATCCTTGTCAGCCACGACATGCACTTGCTAAGCATGGTTGTAGATCGGTTGTGGCTGGTAAAGGACGGGCGCGTTACCCCTTACGAAGACGATTTGGCAGCTTACCGCAAGATGCTGCTGACACCTGAAAAGGCATCGGACAAAGACAAGCCAAAACCAGTCAAAGCCGAAAAACCTACCCGCGAGGCGATCATGGCGTTACGTGCCGAGGCACGTAAGAACGAGGACCGTGTCAAGAAAATCAACGAGATGCGCGACAAACTTGCCAAGAAACTGGCTGATCCAGCCCTCTACGAGGACGGCAAAGCAGGCGAGCTTGCGACGTGGAACAAGAAATACGCAGAAGTCATGGACGGGTTGGAACGCGCCGAAGCAATGTGGATGACAGCCTTGGAAAAACTGGAAAAAGCGCAAAGCCTTTAAAGGTCTATAGACTTCTTTTTCCCCTGAAAACTTCCGCCGGAGGCATCAAATCACTTGCTATCGTGATCTGACCTCTGCCACACCGGAGCCACCATGACCGAACTTCCTGCCCTCGTCGCGGCGTTTACCACGCTGTTTATCATCATCGACCCACCCGGCCTTGCGCCGGTTTTCATTGCCTTGACCCAAGGCATGCGCCCCGCGCAGCGGCGGGCGATCGCGATCCGTGCTGTGTTGGTCGCGACCGCTCTGATGATGCTGTTCCTGTTGCTGGGCGAGGCCGTTCTGGGCTTTATCGGCATTTCAATGGACGCATTCCGCATCGCTGGTGGTATTTTGTTGTTTCTGACGGCGCTTGATATGTTGTTTCAACGCAGACAGGCGCGACGCGAAGACAGTGCAGCCGAGGGCCAAGCCGAACATCACGATGACCCGTCAGTGTTTCCACTTGCCCTTCCGCTGATCGTTGGCCCCGGTGCAATCACAACGGTGATCTTGCTGTCAGGACAGGCACAAGGTGCCGCTGATTTGGGTGCGATTGCAGGTGTGATCGTGGCGGTTCTGGCCATCGTCATGTTGGCCTTTATCGCAGCCCCGGCAATCGAGCGCGCGCTGGGTAAAACCGGATTGAACATCGTGACCCGAGTGCTGGGCATGTTGCTGGCCGCTTTGGCTGTGCAATTCGTGCTTGACGGGCTTAGGGGTTTTGGGATCGGCGGCTAATGCCTATATCGTTCCCATGAGTACCGAACAAATCATGCAACTGACCTATCTG
>CBDTYC010000153.1:0-6575 GCA_965364495.1 uncultured Yoonia sp.
CCTTCCATAAGCAACTTCAATTTGTTCGTCGGGAGTGTCATTTGTGTCATTTGCGTCGTCTGCATCAGAAGCGTCAGCAAGTTTTCCAGACCGTTGCCTAAACTCAAGAAACTGATCAAACCTTTCTAGGTATTTTGTATTAATATTGGCAGCTTCGTCCTCTAGTGCCGATCGGCCAGCATCAGTCAATTCAAACCAACCTCTTTGGGTGTTTCTCACAAGGCCGGCTTGCTTTAGATAAGAACGTGCCCAATGAACACGATTGGCAATTACTGTCTGTTTGCCACTAGGAAGCATTGCTGACCGTTGAGTTTCAGAGAGTCCAAGTTGAGTGGCTATTTCTTCTACTACATCTGAAATCTTGCGTGGCTCCCCTCGCGCTGCTTCCAAAACCGGCCTCATGAGGCGTTGATAAGTTGGGATGCTATCACTCATGATCAAACATCCAACTCCTCCACAAACCGCGCGTTCTCTTGAATATACTGGAACCGCAACTCGGGCTTTTTCCCCATCAACCGCTCGACCAAATCCGCCGTGTCCCCCGGAACATCGTCATGCACGGTCACGCGGATCAGTTTGCGGGTGGCGGGGTCCATTGTTGTCTCTTTGAGGTCCTTGGCGTCCATTTCGCCCAAGCCTTTGAACCGCTGTAAGTCTATTTTGCCTTTGCCGCCCAAACCCTTGGCCAGCCATTTGTCTTTCTCGGCGTCGTCGGCCACATAGACCCGCTTGGCCCCTTGGGTCAGACGGTAAAGCGGTGGGCAGGCCAGATAAAGGTGGCCGTTGTCGATCAGTGGCCGCATTTGTGTGAAGAAGAATGTCATCAGCAATGACGCGATATGCGCGCCGTCGACGTCCGCGTCGGTCATGATGATGATCTTTTCGTAGCGCAGGTCTTCGACGTTGAACTTTGTACCCATGCCTACGCCCAAGGCCTCGCACAGGTCGCTGATCTCGGCGTTGGAGGTCAGTTTGTTGGACGCGGCCCCCAGCACGTTGAGGATTTTGCCCTTGAGCGGCAGAAGTGCCTGGTTCACGCGGTTGCGCGCGCCTTTGCCGGAACCACCCGCTGAATCGCCCTCGACGATGAACAGCTCTGTCCCGGCGCGGTCTTTCGACGTGCAGTCAGTCAACTTGCCGGGAAGGCGCAGTTTCTTGGTCGCGGATTTGCGCGCGGTTTCTTTTTCCTGCCGCCTGCGCAGCCGTTCTTCGGCCCGCAGTACAAGAAAATCAAGGATCGCCCCTGCCGATTTCGTATCTGCCGCCAACCAGTTGTCGAAGTGGTCACGCACTGCCCCTTCGGTCATTTTAGCGGCGATTTCGGATGACAGGCGGTCTTTGGTTTGGCCGACAAAGGCCGGATCGCGGATAAAGCACGATACCAGCGCGCAGCCCCCCGATGTCAGATCATCGCGGGTGATTTGCGCGGCTTTTTTATTGCCGGAGAGTTCGCCGTAGGCTTTGATGCCTTTCAGGATTGCCGCCCAGAAACCGCTGACATGGGTGCCGCCCTCGGGTGTTGGTACGGTGTTACAGTAGGACTGGATGAACCCGTCGCGCACAGGCGTCCAGTTGATCGCCCATTCAACCTTGCCCGGTTCCCCGAATTTTTCGTTGAAATCCACCGTGCCTGCGAATGGTTTGTCGGCGTAGGTGGTGGCCGTGCCAAGCGTTTCCTTCAGGTAATCCGACAGGCCACCGGGAAAGTGGAACGTTGCCTCGAGCGGGGTTTCTTTGTCGTCGATCTCGGTTTTCCAGCGGATTTCAACGCCGGAAAAAAGGTAAGCCTTGGACCGGATCGAATGGAACAAGCGGGCGGGTTTGAACCGTTGGGAGCCGAATATTTCATGGTCGGCATGGAAGGTCACAGTTGTGCCGCGCCGGTTTTGTGTCGGCCCAAGTTTTTTGACCGGACCCAACGGGATACCGCGGGAAAAGCGTTGCTCGTACAATTCCTTGTTTCGGGCAACCTGCACAACCATGCTGTCCGATAGCGCGTTTACAACGGACGCACCAACCCCGTGCAGACCGCCAGAGGTCTGATAGGCTTTGCCGCTGAATTTGCCGCCTGCGTGCAGGGTGCAAAGGATCACCTCAAGCGCGGATTTGTCGGGAAACTTCGGGTGCGGATCAATTGGAATACCGCGCCCGTTATCCTTGATCGTCACAGAGTAATCGGCGTGCAGTTCAACCTCGATCCGGTTGGCGTGTCCTGCGACGGCCTCGTCCATGGAATTGTCCAACACCTCTGCCACCAGATGGTGCAGCGCCCGTTCGTCCGTGCCACCGATATACATACCGGGACGTTTGCGGACGGGTTCCAGCCCTTCCAGCACCTCGATGCTATCGGCGTTGTAGTCGTCTGGGCCGTTGCTGGACAAAAGATCGTTGGTCATGGGCTGCTCACCTCAATTATTGTTTGGTGCAATATGACAGAGCCGGCGGGGTGGGGGAAGGCTGCAATCGGGCTTTGCACACCCTTGGTTCCAAAGTAGGCTGATCCGAAACGAAAGGGACAAGATGCGGGTATTTTTCACAGGTGGCAGCGGCAAGGCCGGCAAGCATGCAATCACATATTTGCAGGCGCAGGGACATCATATTGTCAACGCTGACCGGGTACCGTCGGGACTGGATGTATCAGAGTTGCTGATCGATCTGTGTGATGCGGGCCAAGTAATCGGCGCGATGTCACAATTCGCTGATTTTCCAGAGCTTGAGGCAGGGACGGGCGTGCCCAAATACGACGCGGTTGTGCATTTTGCCGCTGTGCCGCGTGTCATGATCGGCACCGACGGCGAATGCTTTCGCCAAAATACACTTAGCACCTACAACGTGATCGAGGCGGCTGTGAAACTGGGTATTCCCAAGGTGATCTTTGCCAGTTCCGAGACCACATACGCGGTCTGTTTTGCCGATGGCGAGCTAAAACCGGACTATGTGCCGATCGACGAAGACCACCCGACAGTTCCGCACGACAGCTACGCCATGTCAAAGGTCTGCAACGAAGTGACGGGCAGATCGTTTCAGGCCCGCAGTGGCGCCGACATCTATGGATTGCGTATCAACAACGTGATCGAGCCGCATGAGTATGCCCAGAATTTCCCGGCCTACATGAATGATCCCGCCAGCCGCCGGCGCAATATTTTCGCCTATATCGATGCCCGGGATCTGGGGCATATGGTTGATTGCTGCCTGAAAACGGATGGGCTGGGCTATCAGGTCTTCAATGTCTCGAACGATGATATGTCGGTTGGGCTGACCAGTGATGCGGTAATCGCGCAATTCTATCAAGGCGTGCCGGTCAAGCGCCAGATGCGCCCCGACGAGACCTTTTATGCCAATGACAAGGCCAAACAGATGGTAGGATTTGCGCCCAAACATTCCTGGCGGGATGTACTGGAGTGATGTTTCCCCGTTTCGACCTGTCGGCATTCGAGGCGGCACATCCAGACGCACGGCGCGATCTTGCACGCGCGGTCGATCAAATATGCTGCGATACCGGATTTCTGGTGCTAGTGGGCCATGGCGTTGCCCAATCCGTCACCGACAACGTCTGGACAGCTGCCGAAGCTTTCTTTGCGCAAAATGCTACCCTGAAACAGGCTGTTGCGCCGCCGTATCAAGGCTATCCTTACGGCTATCTTGGTCCAAATGCAGAGGCGTTGGCCCGCTCTAAAGGGGAAGACACGCCGCCTGATCTGAAAGAAAGCTTCAATGGTGGTCCTTTGCGGGTGCCAGCGGTGGCAAATCCGGATGCTTTGGATTTTTGCTATCAACCGACACTTTGGCCGGATTTGCCCGATTTCAAAGAGGCTTGGCAGGCATATTATGCCGCGATGGAGGATCTCGCGGCCCGTATCATGCGCGCCTTTGCTGTGGCGCTGGGGCTGGACGACGACCACTTTGATCCGTTTATCGCCAATTCCATTTCTGCCTTGCGGGCGCTGCACTATCCGGCGACCAAAGGTGCGCCGCGTGACAAACAGCAGCGCGCAGGTGCCCATACCGACTATGGCTCGCTCACGATTTTGTTGCCGCAACCGGGCAGTCAGGGGCTTCAGGTCCAGATTGGCGAGGACTGGGTCGACGTGCCAGCGCCCGAAGGTGCTTTTGTGATCAACATCGGCGATCTGATGGCGCGCTGGACCGCAGATCGCTGGGTCAGTACCTTGCACCGCGTGGT
Organism: uncultured Yoonia sp.; assembly: GCA_965364495.1. GTDB lineage: Bacteria > Pseudomonadota > Alphaproteobacteria > Rhodobacterales > Rhodobacteraceae > Yoonia. The sequence continues at coordinate 4,184 of CBDTYC010000153.1, forward strand.
CGCTAAACCTGATCAACCCGCCCGCCAATCATTGGCGTTTTTTCATCAGCCTGATTGGGATGCACAGATTGTTCCCTTGGACGGATCTGATGCCTATCCGCCAGTTTTGTCAGGGCCATATCTGATGGATAAATTCAAAGCCACTGGCGTCTAATGCGGGAACGATTACGCAAATTGCGGGCTGTGGCCGATCCGGTTTGTCGCAGATGGGGCTAAACATGAACGACAATTGCCCCACACCGGTTTTCGCGACATTTTTGGGCGCGTATTTTCGGGTTTCCGCGAGCCGCAAAAGATGTCGCCGTCAGCGTACATATGACCGCGCAGAACGGCGGTGAACTTTGGGAGCGTCGTTTTGACGGCAAGCTGATGCGGTCGTTTCTCAAGGTCAACGACTGCGCAATGACCGAAAGCTTGGGGCCGTTTACCTTCACGCTGGATTTGCATGTGATGGACGGTGCGCTGTTTTATCCAATAGTCTCTGGCAAATTCGGGCCAGTTCCATTGCACAAGACATTTTTGCCGCAAAGCATTGCCCGCGAATACGAGGCAGATGGCCGCTTTCACTTTGATGTGCAGCTGCGTGCGCCGCTGACAGGAGGCTTGATGGTGCACTATCAGGGCTGGTTGACGCCAGAAAGCTCACGCCTCGGCGATGGAAAGCAGAAGATCGTTAAGAGGCGAGAGACTGGTGAAATAGTCCTCTAGCCTTTCTGCGAGAGGTCCATTGCCCGTCAGTTCGCGGCGCGCCACGACGCCTTTCATTTTCAGAAGCCGACCTGCCGTATGATCTTGACCATAGGGTTGCGGAACCCGTTTCAATTCCGGTTCGCGCAGGGCAAATCCTCGTGTTTCGATAGCTGCAATGATGCCGTTAATCCGGTCTGTGTCCAGATCAACCATCTTGCGCCAATTCCCCAGCACCGGCTTATCAAAAGCCATCATTCCCGCCCCTGCCGTGACATAGTCCAAGCCGATGCCGAAAAAGAACACAGGGTTCTGTGGCGCCTCTGTCGTGATTTGCCACATCATATGCAGATGCGTGTTGTAAGGGGTCTTGTCTTTGGAAAAACGGACATCACGGTGGGGGCGAAACAGTTTGGGCACGACGGGCGCATGCGTAAGATTTTGCACAGGGCCACAGAGTTCGTCCAACAACCCAAGTGCAGGGGTCTTAAGCTGTGCGTCATAGGCCGCCTTGTTCTCTTGCCACCAGTCACGGGTATTGTTCGCATTGAGAGCCTGCAAGAAAGCCTGCGCATTGGCGATAAGCGATTCAAACTGGGTCATGCATTCTCCGGTCTTGGTGTGGCTGCGAGTGTAATGTTCTGCTGCAATCTGTCCATTGTCTGATGGGGTGTTCCGGCCTAAGTACATACAATGCGACTGACGGCATCCTTTCTTGCGGCAATGGCGTTGCCAGCGCCAGCTAACGCGCACCCCCATATTTTTGTGGAGGCGCAGGTAGCTGTCATTTTTGCACAAGATGGTGCGGTCTCTGTCAAGCTAGACTGGTTCTATGACGATTTGTTTTCGCTCTTGGTGACCAGCGATCTTGGTATCGATATGGACGGTGACCTGCTGCTGACCGCTGACGAACAGGCGTTGCTGGATGATCAGATAACGGCTTGGCCGCCCGATTATGCCGGTGATCTAGAGGTAATGCAGGCGGGCGCGGTTTTGGAACTGGCCGACAAGCAAGATCACAGCATGACATACGCTGACGGGTTGTTCCGTGAAACGCATGTTAGGCAAATCAACGCAGTTGCAGACCCTGACGCGCCGCTTCGGATACGGGTGTATGATCCCGGCTTTTATACTGCTTATTCATTGCGCGGGCCCGTGACCGTTGAGGGCCGCGACGACTGCGCCGTTCAAATCATTCCGGCGGACGTTGATGCGGCCTATGCATTGGCCGAAAGCCAGCTGGATGGGCGGGACCCTGCGGCAGTTGGCCCGGACGAGTATTTCCCTGCAATAGGTGATGCATTCGCCGATACAATCATCGTGACATGCGCGGACCCGCTGTAGTCCTTGCGCTGACGGTTGCGGTGGCGCTGTGGCTTTGGGGGCTGGGAGGCGCCGAACAGATCATGCGCTCTGCGACCGATGCGCAACGCGATGTGCAAAACGCGATGGCTGCATCTTTACGGGGGCTGCGTGCGGGCGAAGCGGGTGCATTGGCCACGCTTTGGGGGCTGTGTTTTGCCTACGGCTTCGTGCATGCCGCAGGGCCGGGGCACGGCAAACTTGTCATTGGGGGCTACGGTGCGGGGTCACGCGTCACCGCGCGCAGGCTGGCGGGTTTGGCGCTGGGCGCGTCGTTGGCGCAGGCTGCGACGGCAAGCAGCGGGGTCTATGTTGCCGCACTGGGCGGGGGCTGGGGCCGTGC
>CBDTYC010000154.1:0-6505 GCA_965364495.1 uncultured Yoonia sp.
TAGGCGCGAATCGTATATCGGCGTCATGGTTGATGACCTGATTACCCGCGGTGTTTCAAAGCCGTACAAAAAATTCAAGTCCCGCGCAGAGTTCCGGCTATCGCTTCGCGCCGACAATGCTGATCAGCGGCTCACCGAAAAGGGACGCAGTCTTGGCTGCGTAGGCGACGCCCGTTGGGCGAGCTTTTCTGACAAGATGCAGCAGATAACACAAGCAAAAGAACAACTTGGCGCTGTCACGTTGTCATCCAGAGAGATCGCAAGCACGGGGACAAAGCTGAATGCAGATGGACCGCGCCGAACCGCGCTGGACGCATTAGCGCTTGCCGATTTTGGATTCGAACAACTTGCGCAAACCGGGCTAGACGTCGCATTGATCGCAGCGCCTATCCGCGATCAGATAAAACGAGATGCGCTTTATGCGCACTATATTACGCGCCAAGAGCGTGACATTGCGGCGATGGAGCGCGACGAAAAACAACTGATCCCCGATGACCTGGATTTTGCGCTCGTCAGTGGATTGTCGAACGAACTGGTAGCGAAGCTTAGGCAGGGGCGGCCATCGACGATCGCACAGGCCGGACGCATAGAGGGGATGACGCCGGCGGCCTTGATGTTAATCATTGGCGCAACAAAGCGGCGCCATCAGGGCGCGACGGGTACGCAGGGATGAATACCAATCTGGCTGGCGTGAATGTTTCACGTGAAACAATTCAAGATCTAGAAGCATTTGCTGCTCTGGTCACAAAATGGACCCCAAAAATTAACCTGATTGCCAAGGGCTCCGTGGTTGACGTCTGGAATCGTCACGTCCTTGATTCGGTTCAGCTTTACCGGTTTGCGCCTGAATCCTTCGCCTCCTGGGTCGATCTGGGCAGCGGTGGAGGGTTCCCCGGCATTGTCATGGCAATCATTGCACGTAAAAAACAGCCAGATGCGCAATTCACGCTTATCGAAAGCGATCAGCGTAAAGCCGTATTCCTGCGCACTGCCGCACGCGAGTTAAAGCTGCCAGCCACAGTTATCGCAGATCGGATTGAGAGTGCAGCAGCACAGGGCGCAGATGTAGTGTCGGCGCGTGCACTTGCATCACTATCTAGTCTGCTTCCATTGGCATCCATGCATGTACGCGATGGTGGAGTCTGCCTTCTACACAAAGGAAAACAGGCCGCTCAGGAAGTCGCCGAAGCCAAAGAAAACTGGTCATTTGATCTTGAAGATCATGCGAGTTTCACTGATCCTGAGGCGCGTCTTCTGGTCATTCAAAGGATTTCCACCCGTGGTAACTAACCCTAACGTGAAGACAACAATCATCGCGATTGCCAACCAAAAGGGCGGGGTGGGTAAGACCACCACAACAATCAACCTTGGCGCAGCGCTGGCCGAACAGAAGAAACGTGTTCTGTTGATCGACCTTGACCCTCAAGGTAACGCGTCAACTGGCCTAGGGATCGACCACGACAAGCGGGATGTCACCACCTATGACCTGCTCTCAGGGGATGTTTCTCTCAGCGATGCAATACAGGCGACGACAGTCGAGGGGCTAGAGATTGTTCCTGCGACAACTGACCTTAGTTCCGTCGATCTAGAGCTTATCGACAACGCAAGGCGCAGTTTCCTGCTCGCCGAGATGCTAAGAAGCGAGAGCGCCTTGGCTTTGGGATATGACTACATCTTGATCGACTGCCCGCCATCCCTCAACATCTTGACTGTCAACGCCATGGTGGCCGCACATTCTATCGTTGTCCCGTTACAAAGCGAATTCTTTGCATTGGAGGGTTTGTCGCAGCTCATTCTTACCGTTCGCGATGTCCGCCAGACAGCCAATCCGGATTTGCGCATAGAAGGCATCGCGCTGACAATGTACGATCAACGCAACAATCTTTCACTTCAGGTCGAAGAGGATGCGCGCGAGAACATGGGCGAGATGGTTTTCAAAACCGTCATCCCCCGCAATGTGCGACTGAGCGAAGCGCCGTCCTTTGCGGTGCCGGTGCTGGCATATGATACCAATTCAAAAGGAAGCATGGCTTACCGCGCGCTAGCCGCTGAAGTTATTGAACGAACAACGAAAATGAGGGCTGCATAGATGACGCTTCCACCAAAAAAGTCCCGTGGGCTAGGGCGCGGTCTGTCTGCGCTGATGTCGGATGTAGCGGCGGATGATGCACCGCAATCAGGCCCGAAACGTGCAGATCTCGTCGTCCCGATCGAGCAAGTGCAACCCAACCCCGACCAGCCTAGGCGCAGTTTCGATGCCGACGCCTTGAACGAACTTGCCGCATCAGTTGCTGAAAAGGGAATCATTCAGCCATTGATTGTTCGGCGTGTTGCTGGAAATAGCGCAATGTTCGAAATCGTCGCAGGCGAACGCCGATGGCGTGCAGCACAAATCGCAAAATTGCATCAGATTCCGGTGCTCTTGCGTGACTACGACGACATTGAAGTCCTTGAAATCGCGATCATTGAAAACATCCAACGGGCCGATCTAAACCCCGTCGACGAAGCAACAGGCTACAAGCAGTTGATGGATCGCTTTGGTCACACGCAAGATAAGCTGTCCCAGGCCCTTGGAAAAAGCCGAAGCCATATCGCCAACCTCATGCGTTTGTTGACACTGCCTGCAGAAGTTCAGAACTACCTTGCATCCGGCCAACTTACCGCCGGACATGCACGTGCCTTGGTGGGGCATGATCGTGCGGTGCAGTTGGCGCGCGAGGTGATTCAACGAAACCTTTCCGTCCGCGAGACCGAGCAACTGGCCAAAAAGGGGCCAACCATCAAAAAGCGCAGCGTACCCGGCGCACCTGTTCCAAAAGATGCCGACACCGTTCAGATCGAAAATGAACTCTCAGCCACATTGCGCATGAAGGTCACGATAGATCACCCCGAGGGCTCTGAGGGTGGAAAAATGGTCATCAGCTACAAATCACTGGATCAGTTGGATGATCTTCTGCGCGCGTTGTCCGGCGGCTAAGTGTCCAACAGGCCCCGCAGGACGGCATTTAGTACTGGGCGGCCATGCGGCGTAACTTTCAACCGTTGGTTAGTCAGCTCAACCATGCCCAATTTCACTAAGCTATTGATATTATTTAATAAAACACCACTCTGTTCGTCGGGATAGCGCTGCAAATCAACGCCCTCACTCAGTCGCATTCCCATCAACAGGAATTCGGCAAATTGCTCGTCTGGCTTCAAAGCAATGCGCTGCAAGTCACCATTTCCGCTCTTGCGTACCTGGCTTAACCAGCCGACAGGCGCGCTTGGCGCTTCGGTTGCATATCGTTGACCGTCCAATGTCAGCCGACCATGGGCGCCTGGACCAATGCCTGCATAATCGCCATAGCGCCAATAGATCTGATTGTGGATGCTCTCGTCTCCACTGCGCGCATGATTCGATACTTCATACCCTGCAAATCCTGCCGTCCCACAGACGTCCTGCGTCAATGCGTACATATCCGCTGCACGATCATCATCCGGCAGTCCGCGTAGCTTTCCGGCGGCATAGCGGTCGCCAAACGCGGTCCCGTCCTCGATGGTAAGCTGATAAAGCGACAAATGATCAACCGCGAGGCCCAAAGCCATGCCAAGCTCTACTTTCCAATCAGCCAAAGACTGATCTTGCCGTGCATAGATCAGGTCAAAACTGACCCTGTCGAAAACATCTCGCGCAATATCGAAGGCTTGCATCGCTTCTCTTGCCGAGTGCAAGCGCCCCAGTGCCTTGAGGTCGCGATCGTTCAGGGCCTGCACGCCCATGGACACCCGGTTCACTCCTGCATCGCGATAGCCAGCAAAACGTCCTGCCTCGACAGATGTAGGGTTGGCTTCTAGCGTAACTTCAATGTTGTTCGCCATAGACCAGGTAGCGCGGACCTTCGACAGTATGGCATCTACAACATCAGGATCCATCAGACTGGGCGTGCCGCCCCCAAAAAACACAGAACGCAACACACGCCCTTGGGTTTCCGCGCCAATACGCTCGATTTCGATTAGATATGCCTCTTGCCATGCCTTTTGGTCAATTTGCGCAACAACATGACTGTTAAAGTCGCAGTAGGGACACTTCGCCTGACAAAATGGCCAGTGAACATAAAGGCCAAACCCGCCATTTTCCCAGTCTTCCACTTTAGGCAAAACAACCAGCTATCAATTTTGCAAACGCATCCGCGCGGTGGCTGATCTTGTTCTTTTCCCAGCGGTCCATCTCGCCAAACGTAATGTCGTATCCCTCCGGCTGAAAAATCGGATCATATCCATGCCCCTGTTCACCGCGCATTGGCCATACGATCTGCCCGGGCATTACACCGGGAAACACTTCATCATGGCCATCAGGCCAAGCCAATACCAGCGTGCAACAAAACCGCGCTGTACGGGGGTAAGGGGCAGAAATCGACTCTAACTCAGCCCAACTCCGCTCCATTGCCATCTTGAAATCACGCCCTTGTGGGGTTTCTGCCCAGTCGGCCGTATAGACTCCGGGCGCGCCGCCAAGGCTGTCAATCTCGATGCCACTGTCATCAGAGAGTGCAGGCAAGCCCGTTGCCATTGCGGCGGCATGTGCCTTGATCCGCGCATTCCCGACAAAGGTGGTCTCGGTCTCTTCCGGCTCTGGCAAACCGTGATCGGCGTTTGACGTCAAAGACACGCCGTAAGGACGCAGAAGATCTGCGATCTCCTCCAACTTCCCTTGGTTGTGGGTCGCGATGACCAGTTCCTTGCCGTCAAAACGCCGCATCAGCCGACAGCCCGCAACTGCGCCGCAGTCAGCTCAGCGACACCTTTTTCAGCCAGATCCAGAAGGCCGTCCATCTGTTTGCGTGTGTATGTTGATCCTTCGGCAGACATCTGCACCTCGATCAGTTTTCCCGCTGTCATCACAAAATTCCCGTCAACACCGGCTTCGCTGTCTTCGGGATAATCCAGATCAAGCACCTCTTGCCCTGCATAAATGCCGCACGAAATGGCCGCTACAGGATCAATCAGCGGATCGCTGATCACGTCCCCAGCTTTCATCAGCTTTTGAACGGCAAGTTTCAAAGCAACCCAGCCACCCGTGATGGACGCACACCGCGTGCCGCCATCGGCCTGAATAACATCGCAATCCACGACGATCTGTCGCTCGCCCAAGGCCACGCGATCAACGCCAGCCCGCAGCGACCGGCCGATAAGCCGCTGGATTTCTTGCGTCCGTCCCGATTGGCCATTCTTGGCTTCGCGACGCATCCGCGTATTTGTCGCACGCGGCAGCATGCCATACTCTGCGGTGACCCATCCCAGCCCCGAGTTCTTCAGAAAGGGCGGGACGCGTTCATCAATTGTCGCCGTACAAAGAACATGCGTGTTTCCGCATTTGATCAGGCAAGACCCCTCAGCATGCATCGTCACGTCTGTTTCGATCGAGATTTCCCGCATTTCATTCGTTTGACGGCCGGATGGACGCATTTGGACACTCCTTTTGGTTGCACATCACCGATACGCTGCCCACATATGAAATCCAACCCCGATTGACGCGGCAGCAGACTTCGTTTTAATTGCGTCGCCTTCAGCAGAGGATACTATGGCCGACCCGTCCCCGAATATTGACGACATGAACACACGTTCGCGCGAAGTTTTTCGTCGCGTTGTCGAAGGCTATCTGGAAAGTGGATCACCCGTCGGCTCGCGCACACTTACGCGTGATTTCTCGGAGAAAGTGAGCGCTGCCACGATCAGAAACGTGATGCAGGATCTGGAGTTTCTTGGCCTGCTCGGAAGCCCGCACACCAGCGCAGGACGAATCCCGACGCAGCTTGGTCTGCGAATGTTTGTCGATGGGTTGCTCGAAGTGGGCGATCTGGACGGTGCCGACCGCCTGAAAATCGACCGCACACTGACCAACAACGACCACGACGTGACAACCATGCTTGATCAGGTGGGTCAGGCGCTGTCAGGGGTGACGCACGGGGCCAGCCTTGTCCTCACGCCCAAGCACGAGGCGGCCATCAAGCACATCGAATTCGTTTCACTGTCGCAGGACCGTGCGCTTGTTGTTCTTGTCTTTGCCGACGGGCACGTCGAAAATCGGGTTTTCACGCCGCCACCAGGCCAAACGCCGTCATCAATGCGCGAAGCCGCCAACTTTCTGAATGCGATCGCCGCAGGGCACACATTGTCCGAACTCGGCGCCGTCATTAGCCGCGAAATTGTTGCACGCAGGCAAGAAATTGATGCACTGGCCGCGGACTTGGTCAAAAACGGCTTAGCCCTTTGGGAAAACGAAGGCAAAGCGACCGAGCGGTTGATCGTCCGAGGACGTGGCAATTTGCTCGGCGATAACGAAAACGAAGCTGACCTTGCACGGATACGCAGCCTTTTTGATGACCTCGAACGCAAGCGTGACATCGCCCAATTCCTTGATTTGGCCGAGGAGGGCGATGGCGTACGCATTTTTATTGGCTCAGAGAACAAATTGTTCTCACTTTCGGGTTCATCTCTGGTCGTTTCCCCTTATATGAACGCCGAC
>CBDTYC010000155.1:0-6417 GCA_965364495.1 uncultured Yoonia sp.
ATCAATGCAGCATTCAAGAACGGCGTTCTGCGCCTTGAATTGCCACGTTCACCCGAAACCAAGCCCAAGAAAATCGCCGTAAAGGCAGCTTGATCCGCCTTTGCGACAGATTAACCCAATTCACGGAGGACCTATAAATGCAAATCAGCGATCTAATCCCTTGGGGTCGGCACAAGGATAAAACCCCGACACGCGAAGACGAAAGTGACGCCAATCCACTGGTTTCATTGCAGCGCGACATCAACCATGTGTTCGAGAATTTCTGGCACAAGGTTGAAAATGGCTGGACCGGACGCCGCGAAGCAATGGGCATGTTTGGCCCCAGCACCGACATCACCGAGACAGACAAAAGCGTGGATGTTTCAATCGAATTGCCCGGCATGACACAGGACGACATTGACATTTCCCTGTCCAATGACGCGATGACCATCCGCGGCGAAAAAAAGATAGAGCACGAGGAAAACCGCAAAGGCGTCTATATGTCGGAACGCTCTTACGGGTCTTTCTATCGCACTGTTCCATTGCCCGCGGGCGTTGACGCCGACAAGGCCGACGCATCCTTCAAGAACGGCGTGCTGACCATCAGCCTTCCCAAAACCCCCGAAGCACAGGCCAAGATCAAACACATAAAGGTCAAGGCTGCATGACATTGCAGAGGCCGGGCCTCCACCCGGCCTCTACCTACGGATAAAAAAGGAGACAAGAAATGCGCGCTGTTTTTCCTCGCCTCTGCCACGTCATGGTTGCGATCTGGATTGCGACAGTGACTGTCACATTGCCCGCGATGGCGCAGACGGCTGACAGACCATTGTTTTTGAACGATGACGGGTTGCCAAGCTTGGCCCCCTTGCTGACCGAAGTCACCCCTGCTGTGGTCAATGTATCCATTGTAAGCCTGCAAACACTGGCCGTGAATCCGTTGTTCGAGGACCCTTTTTTCCAACCGTTTTTCGATATGCAACCCATGCCGCAGCAGCCCCAACAACGGCGACAGACAAGCACGGGATCGGGTGTGATCATCGATGCGGATAATGGCTATGTGTTGACCAATTCCCATATTGTCGAAAGTGGCGAGCGGATTCTCGTGACGCTCAAGGATCAACGGCAGTTCGAGGCGGAAATGATCGGCAATGATCCAGGGACGGATATTGCCCTTCTCAAGATCAACGCCAGCGGATTAGCGGCCCTTGATATGGGCGACAGCGACAGATTGCAGGTGGGCGATTATGTTCTGGCGATCGGCAATCCGTTCGGTCTGGGCCAGACGGTGACCTCGGGGATCATCAGCGCGTTGGGTCGCAGCGGGTTGAACGTTGAAGGATACGAGGATTTCATTCAAACCGACGCCTCGATCAATCCCGGCAATTCGGGCGGTGCGTTGGTGACGCTAGATGGTCGGTTGATTGGCATCAATACGGCGATTTTTACGCCCTCGGGCGGCAATGTGGGGATTGGTTTCGCTGTTCCCGTGAATATGGCGGCAGCGGTTGTTGACCAGCTTGTCAATTTTGGCGAGGTCCAGCGCGGTCAACTGGGTGTCACGGTGCAGGATCTCACGCCTGACCTTGCCAAGGCATTGGGGATGGACACAGATGTCGGCGCAATTATCACGCAGGTTGTACCCGACAGTGCTGCAGAAAATGCGCAACTGCACGCCGGTGACGTGATCGCTTCGGTTGGCGGTCGCCCTGTGGACGGTGCAGCTGATCTGCGCAGCCAGATCGGATTAAGGCGCGTCGGCGCACAGATCGAAATCGGCGTTATCCGTGACGGAGAACCACTTGATATTACAGCGACATTGCGCGACGCTGGCCAACCCCAGACCGGACCGACCGATCACGGAAGTGATCAGCTTTCAGGTGCTGATCTGCGTGATCTTGGGCCGGATGATCCGCTATTCGGCGAGGTGTCCGGTGTCGTCGTCGCACAAGTGCAAAGCGATAGCCGCGCTGCGCGCGCGGGCCTGCAAGCAGGTGATATCATTCTGGCAGTCAATCGCGTTCCTGTTGGCTCTCTTACCGAATTGCGCACGCAGTTGGCGTCCGTCGATGGGGCGCTGGCGCTGATGATCCAACGCGGATCGGCACGAATTTACCTGTTGGTCCGGTGATCGCCCTACTTCAAGGTAGCACCAGGTGACGGAGCAAGGACGAAACCAGGCGCGCCGATCTGGAAGGCCACAAGCATTGGCATTGGCTGCGGCGGATCAGCCCCAAAAGATGCGGAAGCCAATGGCGGCAAACGCAATGAAAAAACATATCAATGCTGCTATGATCCGGATGCGCGCGAAAGGTCCGACCAGCGATGTCGAGTCTTGGCGGCGCTTTCTTTCTTCATCGATCATATGTGTCTACTCAGTTTCCCAAGATGCTGTCGCAACCCATACTTTGCCCACGCGCCTATCTTAAGCCGCTGCAATCGCAAGGACAGCCCTTTGCCAAAGACCATAACCGTGTTGCCGCTTGATTGATTTTTGTCAAATAACGCCTTGGGCCGCGTCGTAGCATTTGATCATTCATTGGAGGATTGATTATGACGATTTTCAGCGGCCAAGGTGTCGGCACTATTGCGGCTTTTGTTTTAGGCTCGACCATCAGTGCATTTGCACAGGATATCCCCGAAAATGCCAAGGTTGGCGAAGCCGAATTCAACAACTCTTGCGCGTCATGCCATGGCAGCGATGCGAAAGGTGCGGGTTTCCTTACACGTCTGTTCAGAGGGGTCGATCCCGGTGACCTCACCCAACTTGCCGCAAACAATGGCGGAGAGTTCCCATCCGAAAGGGTCTTTGAAGTGATCGACGGGCGTGCCGAGGTTGCCGCGCACGGTGACCGGAAGATGCCGGTCTGGGGTGAACGCTATTGGGCAACGGCGATGTCGGAATACGGACCAGAAGAATTCAACGAGCAGCGGGCGCAAATCCGCGTGCAGGAACTGGTTGTCTATCTGGAGGCAATTCAGGGTTAGGCAGCGCGGTGATGCGGGGCTTGGACCGAATACCAGGCTTGGCACTTTGCTTTGCTCCTGCGCTCCATTGTCCCGCCCAGTACATACGCACCAATTGGAAAGCTAACGGCGTGCGCACCCTTGGCAATAACCAGTTCGATGCGTCGCAATCCCTACTATCGAAAGGTCGCCAATACGTCTGGCCATAGCAGATCACAATTGGAAATCTTGAAATGCAGCAGACATGTCCGACCTTGTTTTTGCCGATAAAGACTCTTGTTGCTGGAGGTTATGATGCTTGATCTTGCCGCGCGCATTCTCTTGTTTCCGATCTTGGCCATACAAGCCGTGACCGTGCGGCGTTCAGCGTTACGCTTGCCGGATCCATCGGGACGCCGCGAAGGTGTCAGCGGGCAAGGTCCGGACCTGCGGCTTTTGATCGTCGGCGACAGTTCTGCTGCGGGAGTTGGAACATCCCATCAAGAAGAAGCGCTGCTGGGCCACATGCGCAAAAGATTATCACAAACGAACACTGTCTATTGGACTGTTGATGCACAGACAGGCGCCACAACGGCGGACACGACTGCCCGCTTGAAAACAAGCCCGCAAAAGAAATTCGATGTCGTTTCTGTTTCACTTGGCGTCAATGACATCACCGGTCTTGTCCCACTCGCCGTCTGGCTACAGCGCATCTCGACTTTGCTGCAAATCATAGAGGTCAGGTTTCAGCCTGACGTTATCTGTGTCTCGGGCATTCCTCGGATGCAGTATTTTCCGCTGTTGCCCCAGCCACTCCGCTGGGTGGTGGGTGCGCAGGCGCTACGGTTTGATCGTGCGCTGCGCAGACTGGTGGCGGGTCGCACCGGCTATCGCTTTGTCGAAATGGACTTTGAACCTGATGTGTCGCTGATGAGCCCGGACGGGTTTCACCCTGGCCCAAAGATATATGCGGAATGGGGGCGCAAGGTTTATCGCGCAATCAGGCGCGATGTAAGGCGGCTGGGAAAGCCGACCCACAGGTGAACACAGGGATAGTTCAACCGCCCGACCATTGGGCCAAGCTGTTGCCGAGAGGCACCGGCTGACCGACTAGCCAAGGGAGATGCAGGATTGGCAGATTGATGCGTTAGGCAGCCGAAACTTTGGATGACAACAGGAAGCGACTAGATTTCCACATCGCCCCGAGCGGTCCGGATGCAAGATGGCAGGCTTTTAGTCGGACAAGCGCACATTCTGCGCAGATGTTCCGGCGTCAGCACTCGACGGGCCCAATCGCGTCAGCAACTGGTTCGCGCCAACCGTAATCACGACCAAGGCAACAATGGCGGAAATGAAAGCTTTCATTCTAAGATGCCTCCGACTGCGATTTTGTGGACTTGGCATTCAGGACCTCATCCGCCCAGATGCTGTGGTGTTCGCGGGCCCACTGTTCCTCGACTTCGCCTTTGCCCATCGCATCAAACGCGCCCTCCATCCCGACAGAGCCAAGATAGATGTGAGCCAGAATAATGGCTGTCAGGACCAGACTGACCAGCGCATGCCAAAGCTGCGCAAACTGCATTTCTTCTTGCGGCTGCAATGGATACGGCAAGTCCGGCAAGCCGACCCATCCCGGCACGCCCCAACTGTTCAGCGTCGAGAACGTATGCCCGAACATATTGAATTCAAACGGGAAAAGCAGCGAAACACCAGAGACCGCGATCGAACCACCCAAGACAATCACTGCCCAGAAGATCAGCTTCTGACCCGCGTTGAATTTCTTGGCTGGCGGATGGTGCCCCCCGAACAGTCCACCGGCCTTGGCCAGCCAGCGCAAATCAGTCCGGTCGGGGATGTTATGGACAACCCAAACGACGAAAATAATCACGAGCGCCACGATAAAAGCCCAAGAGATATTGTTGTGTACCCACTTGCTGCCCACGGCCAAGAATGAAAACGCATCATGGCCAAACACAGGTATCAGCACCTTGCGCCCGATGAGCGAGAAAAGCCCCGTCAGACCAAGGATAATGAACGAGGATGCAAGCAGCCAATGGCCGAAACGCTCGAACGCTTTGAAACGGGTTATTGTCCGACCCGTTTTTTCGCCGTCGATCCTGATCCGCCCTCGCACTGCGTAAAATAATGCCAAGGCCAGAATGGTTCCACCAAGCAGATAGGCGCTTAATTGCAGCAATGGACCGCTGCGAAAATCGACCCACCAGACGCCGCCGTCCTGGATCAGGGTTGTCGGTGCGGGGCCGCGGCTTTGGGTCGTGATGTCGGCAGCATTATAGCGTAACCCACGCCACAGATCAGGATCAGATGCACCGCCCAGTGTCCCGAGCTGTTCGGTGATCGGCGCTGCAGCATCCGGATTTCCTGTCACAGTGCTTCGAAAGCTGTCATCGATGACCAGACCTTCCTGACGGCGCAGGATGTCTTCAAGTGTCTGAGCCCCGCCAGTCGATGCGCGTGAACTCTCTGCGACCTCTTGGGCCGATGCAGGCACGGCGAGGGTCCACAGCAAAGCAAAAAGGGTCAATAGACGCAGCATCGTAATTCCTCCTCGGGCAGGATCAAAGAAGGGCGGCCCACGTAAGGCCGCCCCTTTTTATGTAGTGCAGCAGCGCGCTTAGCCGCCTTTCTGGCTATAGGCTGTACCCCAACCCCATGCACCAGAACCGAAGCCACGGGCAACGACACGCTCGCGGTAGATGTTGGAGACAGTATCTCCGTCACCGGCAAGCAGCGCCTTGGTTGCGCACATTTCCGCACAAATTGGCAGTTTGCCTTCGGCGATACGGTTGCGGCCGTACTTGGCGAACTCGGCCGTGGAGTTGTTTTCTTCCGGGCCACCGGCACAGAAGGTACATTTGTCCATTTTGCCACGCGAACCAAAGTTACCCGCTTGCGGGAACTGTGGCGCACCAAACGGGCATGCATAAAAGCAGTAGCCGCAGCCGATACACAGGTCCTTGGAGTGCAGAACCACACCGTCATCAGTCTGGTAGAAGCAATCTACCGGACAAACGGCCATGCAGGGCGCATCCGAACAGTGCGTACGGGCGGCGGATATCGAGCTCTGGGCCGGTTTGCCGTCATTGATCGTTATGACCTTTGGGCGGTTGATGCCCCAAGGCACTTCGTGCTCGTTCTTACATGCTGTGACACAGGCGTTGCATTCAATGCAGCGTTCAGCATCAACGAGAAATTTTGCTCTAGCCATTCTACTTCTCCCTTATGCTGTCCAGATTTTGCAAAGAGTCGCTTTCGTCTCTTGCATCTGGGTTACGCTGTCATAGCCATATGTTTGTGCAGTGTTGGTGGATTCACCAAGGACAAAGGGATCGGCGCCTTCAGGATATTTATCCCGCAGATCGACACCTTCCAGATGCCCACCGAAGTGGAAGGGCATAAACGCGACCCCCTCGCCGACCCGTTCGGTGACCATGGCCATAACTTTGACCTTGCCGCCCTCGGGGCCTTCGA
>CBDTYC010000156.1:0-6414 GCA_965364495.1 uncultured Yoonia sp.
GGCAGTCGTTCCTTGTGGTGCCGCGCATCGCTGACATGGCCGCAATGGAAGAATTCCTTAAGCGCGAGGTGCCAGAGGTTACCTACGTCATTGCCACAGGCCAAATGGCCGCTGGCGAACTCGATGACCGGATGAACGCGTTTTACGATGGAAAGTACGATGTGCTGCTGGCCACAACGATTGTAGAAAGTGGTTTGGACATTCCGACTGCCAACACGATGATTGTCTGGCGTGCAGACATGTTCGGCCTGAGCCAGTTGTATCAAATTCGCGGGCGTGTGGGACGGTCCAAAACCCGCGCATATGCTTATCTGACAACCAAGCCGCGCCAGAAATTGACCGACACGGCGCAGAAACGTCTGCGCGTCTTGGGGTCGATCGACACGCTTGGCGCGGGCTTTACGCTGGCCAGTCAGGACCTTGATATTCGCGGGGCGGGCAATCTGTTGGGCGAAGAACAATCCGGCCAGATGCGCGAAGTGGGCTATGAACTTTACCAGCAAATGCTGGAAGACCAGATTGCCGCAATCCGGTCGGGACAGGCCGAAGGCATTATTGATGACGGCCACTGGGCGCCGCAGATCAATCTGGGTGTGCCGGTGTTGATCCCCGATACCTACGTTCCGGATCTGGACGTGCGGTTGGGCCTCTATCGTCGCTTGTCTGAATTGACCACGAAGGTCGAACTGGAAGGCTTTGCCGCTGAATTGATTGACCGTTTCGGGAAACTCCCGCGCGAGGTCAACACGCTGATGCTGGTCGTGCGCATCAAGGCAATGTGCAAGCGGGCAGGGATTGCCAAGCTGGATGCAGGTCCCAAAGGAGCGACCATCCAGTTTCATAACGATAAATTTGCTTCGCCCAAGGGGCTGGTGGACTTCGTGCATGCCCAGAATGGCCTTGCCAAGGTCAAGGACAACAAGATCATCGTGCGGCGCGACTGGACACGCGAACGCGACAAAATTCAGGGTGCATTCAATATTGCCCGAGATCTGGCGCAAAAACTGGCCGACGAAAAATCAAAATAGGCAGGAGCGTTCAATTCTGACTGAATTGGATCAAGCTTCGCCGGGGCGTTTAATCAGTGTCGTAAGCCACAGTGCCAGTACCGCACAGACCAGCGTGCCCAGCGCCATGGGCAGCGGTGTCCCGTCAAACTGCAAAGCGATCGGAACGGCAATCATGACGGCACCAATGGTCGAAACGGCCGCAATGACGGAAGCCGCCAAACCCGCAATATGTCCCATTTCTTCCATAGCGAGCGTGTTAAGATTACCAATCGTCATGCCCGCTTGAAAGAAGTTGGACAAAACCCAGATCACGTAGCCACCAAACGCCAGCCAATAGGGGCTGTCTGAGGCAGTAATAGCCACCATCACAACAGTTATCGCGATTTGGGCGATATACATGCCCTTGATGATCGCGCGCATTCCCAACCGCCCGACAAGCCACGCATTCAGAAAGCCGGAAGACGCTGCCACAACTGCAATCCCGCCAAACCAGAGATGGAAGACGTCGCCTTGCCCGAATGTTTGGTCAAACACCTGCTGGGTCGAAGACAGCATGTTGAACAGCATCCCGAACGTCAGGGTTTGGATCAGGATCGACAGGCGGGCCGTGCGGTGCGCGAACATCTCGCCGATGGCCGCCCATAATGCGCGCATGCTCAGCGGGCGGCGTTTGTCCGGGGAGAGAGTCTCGGGTTGGCGCAGGAAAAGCCAAACCGACGAGACAATCGAAAAGACGATGAACGACAAGAAAATTGCGTGCCATCCAAACAGTACAACGATGTAGTGCCCGATGGTCGGCGCAAGAGCAGGCACCAGAGCAAAAACAATCATGACAAAGGACAGGACACGGGCCATATCACGCCCCGCATACAGATCGCGGGTCATCGCCATGGCAACAACCCGTGGACCTGACGCGCCAAGTCCCTGCACCACACGGGCAGCCAGCATTACTTCGAGCGATTGAGCCTGCCACGCGACAAAACACGCGATAATATAGACAACCGCACCGCCGATCATCACGGGCTTACGCCCGAAAGCATCAGAAAGCGGCCCTGTAAACAGTGTTCCGACACCCATGCCCAACACAAAACTGGTAATGATCAGCTGTGCATTGTTCAGGTTATCAGGGGAAAGTGCTGCACCGATTTCAGGCAATGCAGGCAACATCGCATCAATAGAAAAGGCCACGGTCGCAGCAACCATCGCCATCAGGGCGACGAACTCGGCCTGTGGCAGCGCCTTTGTGGGCGTGTTCATTCGGTGGCTTCGATCTGGTCCATGACGTCCTTGATGACAGAGACCCACATCTCTGGCGGCTGTGCGCCGGGAACAGCGTGTTGCTGTGCAACGATGAATGTCGGGACTGAATTGACGCCCATTTCGCGGCTATGTTTGTCGCGCGCGCGGATGTCATCGGTGTCGGAGGTCGACGCCAGCAGTTTGGTGACCATAGCCGCGTCCATTTCGGCGGTGTCTGCAATATCGGCCAGTACTTCATGGCTGCCAATGTCGCGGCCCTCTACAAAGTAGGCTTTGAACAGCAGATCGACAACAAAGCTTTGACGCTGCTCTATGCCTGCCCAATGGATCAGGCGATGTGCGTCGATTGTGTTTGGTGTCGTCTTGATGGCGTCAAAATTGATCAGTGCGCCGGATGCTTCAGACGCGGCCACAACGGGGGCGTAGGCCTTGACCGCACCGTCCTTGCCACCGAACTTGCCTTCTAGATATGCGCGGCGGTCCATGCCGCCAGCAGGCATGTCAGGGTTCAGCTGGAACGGGTGCCATTCGATGGTGAAGGGATGATCAGGAAACTGCACAAGCGCCTTGTCCAGATTTGTCTTGCCGATATAGCACCAAGGGCAGATCGGATCGGAAATAATATCTAGCTTGACCATGTCCGGCCTCCGTTTGGCAATGTGATCTGTCGGTGTGCAATCTGAAATGCGGAATTGATCTTTCTCTATCATGTCTCAAGCTGGGTAAAACCCCGCCCGCGAAAATATCGCTGTGCGTTGTTGCACAAGTCCGGCGCAGCCCTGTTGCAAGACGGTTCACGGCTGCTTATGAACAGCTAATGGCCAACAAAGACCCTAAGCATCTGATCCGCATCGCGCATGAAAACGGCGAAAGCAGTGTTGCCCAACCGCTTGATCTGGGCGCGCGGGTGCGTGAATTGCGCAAAGCTCGGGACTGGACGTTGGAGCAGGCCGCGCAACAGGCCGGTTTGGCCCGGTCGACATTATCCAAAATCGAAAACGGGCAGATGTCGCCAACCTACGACGCGCTAAAGAAACTAGCCGTGGGCCTAGAGATTTCGGTGCCGCAACTGTTCACGCCGCCTTCGAAGGATCAGGTGAATGGCCGTATGGCAGTGACGCGCAACGGCGAAGAGACCGCGATGGTCACGACAACCTATGAACACGCGTTGTTGGGCGAAGTTCTGACCACCAAAAAGATGTTGCCCTACCGCACCCGTGTCCGTGCCCGCCAGATCGAGGATTTCGACGGTTGGGTCCGCCACGACGGCGAAGAGTTCCTTTACGTTTTGACAGGTCAGGTCCGTCTTTACACGGAGTTCTACGAACCTGTCGAACTCAAGCGTGGTGATAGCGCATATTATGACGCCGCCATGGGCCACAATGTGATATCGCTAAGCGCCGAAGACGCTACGATCTTGTGGGTCACTTCGCTGCGCTAATCCTTCGGGAACAGCTTTGGCAACACGGCGGCGGCAATACCGACACCGACAATCTGCATGACAATGAACATTGGAATATGCGCGGGGTTGATGCCTGCGAATGTGTCACTGAACCCGCGTGCGATACTCACGGCAGGGTTGGCAAAACTGGTGGAGGATGTGAACCAATAGGCGCCGGTGATATAGAAGGCGACCAGCGTTGGCACGGCCTCGGGTTTGCTGTTCAAACCGCCGAAAATCACAAAAAGCAGGCCGAATGTGGCCAGAATTTCTGAAAACCACTGAGAAACGCCAGTTCTGCCCGTCGCTGATGCTTGTAGGATCGAAAGATCAAACATCAGATGCGTGGCCCAAACGCCCAAGATACCTCCGATGATTTGAACAACCACAAAAAGACCCGCTTGCCGTGTTTCGATCTGCCCCCGCAACCAGAAGGCCAAAGTCACGGCCGGATTGAAGTGCGCGCCAGAGACGGGCCCAAGTGTTGTGATAATCACGTAAAGAACGCAGCCGGTGGCGATCGCATTGGCAAGCAGTGCAACCGCCGTGTTTCCGTCCGCCAAGGCGGCACCCATAATTCCGGACCCAACAACACCCACCAATAGAAACGCGGTCCCAAGGCCCTCGGCCAGTAGTTTTTGCATCGTCAGTGTAGTTCCCGTTCGAAATTCATCCGTAGTCATGGCGTGTCATAAAAGCGTTATATGACAGTACCATGGCAACCGGTTTATTCCTCATACCACCAGACGTCAGGTTGCCAACCGGGCCAGTCGCCGAATATGGGCAGGTTTTCAGGAAAGTGCAGTTCTTTGGCGTGCGCCAAACGGCTGATGTTCCACTGGTAAATCGGAATGACGTAGCGACCGGCAGTCAGAACACGATCCAGAGCTTTGACAGCGGCCACGAAGTCATCCTGACTTTCCGACGTCAGCAGGCGACCAATCATTGCGTCCACAGCGGGCGACTGGACACCCATCAGGTTGCGGCCACCGGTTTGGTTGGCGAACTCGGAACCGAAATAGCTGTATTGCTCGTTGCCGGGAGACAGGGACACGCCGACACGGTAATAGGTCATGTCGAAATTTTGTGCGTCAGTGCGTTCCTTGAACTGCGCACTGTCGGCAATGGCGACTGTGGGTGTCACGCCAATGCGGGCCAGCGATTCCGTATACATATCAATGATTGCCTGATTTTCGGACCCGCCTTGGCCCAACAAAATCTCGAACGTGAAGGGCGTCCCATCCGCGTTTTTCATCACGCCGTCCTGAACCGTCCAACCTGCTGCTTCCATCTGGGCCAATGCGGCGGCGGTGCCTGCACGGTTGCGCTCCGGGCCGTCGCTGACGGGCAGGGTGTAGCCTTCGATTGTGCCCGGGGTGAGGGCGTCGCTGAATGGCGCGAGGAACTCGAGCACGCGGCCTGTGGCGGGGTCGTGCGACATGCCCAAAGGTGAATTCGACCAATAGGACGTGATCCGTGGCTGGGCAGAGCCTGTCATCGCTTCATTGATAAATTCGAAGTTGAATATCTGGATCATCGCGTCGCGTACGCGCCAGTCTTCGAACTGTGGACGACGGCTGTTCATCACAAAACCGGTCATGCCGGACGGGCGCTCGTGGGGCAAAACAGACAAGACAACATCGCCGTTCTGAACGGCTGGAAAATCGTACTGGCTTTCCCAGCGGGCGACGTTGAATTCACGGTTGGAATTCACCTCGCCGACTTTGAACGCCTCAAAAGCTGCAGTTTCGTCGCCAAAGAATTCCAGGCGGACTTCATCAAGGTTATTGGTGCCGCGCCGGAAAGGCACGTCCGCGCCCCAATAGTCGGGGTTGCGGCGCAATGACAGGTAGCGGCCCGGTTCAACGTCGGCGATCACATACGGGGCAGAGGTGATCGGCACGATCTCTGTTGTGCTTTCGGCAAAGTCCACGCCGTCCCATTGCGCCTTTTTCAGAATCGGGCGCAATCCGGCCAGCAATGCCAGTTCGCGGTCCTCCACGTTGAACGTGAATTTGACGGAACGGGGACCTGTTTGCTCCATCGTTTCGATCTTGTCCCAGAACCCGAGATATCGGGGATGGCCGACAGTCCCGAGCGTTTCATAAGACCACATCACATCTTCGATTGTGACGGGGCTACCGTCCGAGAATGTGGCCTCTGCGCGCAGGGTAAATTCGACCCATTCGCGATTCGGTCCGGTCTCGACCGATTCGGCCAAAACGCCGTAAAGCGTGAACGGTTCGTCCAAAGATCGGCCCATCAGGCTTTCGCCCAAAAAGAAACGCAACTGCCACGGAACGGACCCTTTTCGGATGAACGGGTTCAGACTGTCAAAGCTGCCTACCTCTGCTGTGACGATTCTGCCGCCCTTTGGTGCATCGGCATTGGCATAGGGCAGGGACACAAAATCAGGTGGAAGTGCAGGATCACCATACATAGCTATGCCATGTTGACCCTGAGCGCCTGCACTTTGCCCGATTAGTCCAAGCAGCAATGCGGCGGTGAAAGCGCGGGCCTTTGTGCCAAATGTAGCAGTCATCGATGTGAATCCCCGATTGTGTTCTTTGTTGTCATGAACCGACCGTAAAGAGGCTTTTCAACCTTTTCAAACTTTTAGCTTGGACGCGCGCGGTGGAACGCTTATAAAGAGGGCACTGCTCGATAGGTTTCTTGCCTGTATGAAACCTGCCTCAATAACTT
>CBDTYC010000157.1:0-6407 GCA_965364495.1 uncultured Yoonia sp.
TGTGGTCGCGCTGACCGGTGGCCGGAATGTGACGCAACTGGCCCATGATGCGCGGCGATTGAATGCAGATCTGGCTGTAACATGCTATCAAGAATGCTATAACGAACTCAAAGACTTGCTATCTGGAACTGACGTCGAAGTCGCCGCCGGTGATGCCGCGATTGCTGCGGCTGCTGCCCGTCCGGTCGATTGGGCGCTGTCGGCCATTGTCGGGGCTGCAGGGCTTGTTCCGGGGCTCGAGGCGCTTTCGCATGGCACCACACTTGCGCTTGCAAACAAGGAAGCGCTGGTCACGGCGGGACCGCTGCTTTTGGGGCGTGCAAAGGCGCATGGGGCGACGGTTCTGCCTGTCGATAGCGAACATTCCGCGGTATTTCAGGCGCTGGTTGGCGAACATATGGCGGCCGTTGAACGTGTGATTATCACCGCATCCGGTGGTGCATTTCGGGATTGGCCCATTGAAAGACTGGCAAAGGCGACGTTGGCCGAAGCCTCTAGCCATCCGAATTGGGATATGGGGCAACGGATCACAATCGACAGTGCGTCGATGTTTAATAAAGCGATGGAATTGATTGAGACGAAAGAGTTTTTTAACGTCTCTCCCGATATGATCGAGGTATTGGTTCATCGCGAAAGCCTGATTCACGCACTGGTCGGATTCAACGATGGTGCGCTCATGGCGCATGTCGGTCCGCCTGATATGCGCCATGCAATTGGATACGCGCTGCACTGGCCGGAACGACGGCATTTGCCAGTTGAACGGCTTGATCTTGCCAAGATCGGCAGTTTGTCGTTTGAGGCCCCGGACGAAGCGCGTTATCCGGCGTTGGGGATAGCCAAGCGCGTGATGGCAGAAGGCGGGCTCTCTGGGGCGGTGTTCAACGCAGCCAAGGAACGTGCACTTGACGGATTTATCGCGGGCGACATCGGATTTCTGGATATGTCCGCAGTCGTTTCCGCGACGTTGGACAAAATGTCATCGACGGGTGGGCTGCAAAACGCCGCAATCACCCTAGATAATGTGTTAGAGACTGACCGGCTTGCCCGCATCTACGCGGGCGAAGCTTTTAGCCAACTGGGATAGAACTTTGGATCTGACGCAATTTGTACCGATGTTCGGCGGTTTCGCCTTTATGATTGTGGCATTCGTGGTTGCTTTGTCGATCATCGTCGCAATTCACGAATATGGCCATTACATTGTTGGCCGCTGGTGCGGCATCCATGCAGAGGTTTTCTCGCTCGGGTTTGGTCCGGTGGTTTACAGCCGCATGGACAAGCATGGAACACTTTGGCAGATCGCCGCGCTGCCGTTGGGCGGATATGTAAGGTTCCTTGGCGACGCAAATGCCGCAAGCGTAGGGAGTGACGGGACCGTTCCAATGTCAGAATTACGCCGCACGATGCTGGGCGCACCGCTTTGGGCGCGCACAGCGACGGTGGCCGCAGGACCTGTTTTCAACTTTGTTCTGGCTATCGCGATCTTTGCAGGCTCGATCATGTATCAAGGTCGCTCTGCCGATCCGCTGACTTTTGGCGAAATGCGGGATTTGCCGCCAAGCTTTAGCAGTGACTTGCAGGCGGGCGATGTGATGATCGCAGTCGAGGGGGTGCGTTTCGATCAAGACCAAGGCACCGCAGGGATTGCCGATCAGTTGCCTTTGACCGAGCGGATGACCTACACCGTGTCCCGCGACGGTGATGTCATCGACGTGGAAGGTCCGTATTATTTCCCGACGGCTGTTCTGAGTGTTAGTCCGCGTTCCGCTGCGGATGATGCAGATATCAAAATCAACGATGTGATCACGGCGATTGACGGCACACCCGTCTTTGCGTTCTCGCAGGTGCAAGACCTCGTATTGGCAGCCGATGGTGCGCCTTTGCAGTTTACCGTCTGGCGTGACGGGGAAACATTGGAAAAAACAATTGCGCCGCGCCGCGTGGACCTGCCAACACCCGAGGGTGGATTTGAAACGCGTTGGTTGATCGGAATATCAGGCACCATCTTCTTTGACGAACGCACCGTATCAGTGGGCCCTTGGGACGCTGTTAAGCTTGGTGCGCAAGGGCTTTGGAATACGCTGACGACCTCTTTGTCGGCAATGCAGCATATCATTTTTGGCCAGATATCAACCTGTAACCTGTCAGGACCGGTCGGGATCGCTGAAACAAGCGGTTCAATGGCAGAGCAAGGCGCACAAAGTTTTATCTGGTTCATCGGTGGGCTGTCTGCTGCCGTAGGTCTGATCAACCTGTTCCCGATCCCTGTGCTGGACGGTGGCCACCTTGTTTTTTATGCCTATGAGGCTGTCACGCGCCGCAAGCCGAGCGAACGTGCCGTGCAGGTCTTTATGTTTGCGGGACTCGCGCTGATCCTGTCCCTGATGACTTTTACGATCCTGAACGACACCATTTTGTGCACGTCGGAGCCAGCTGCCGCTGAATGAGATTTTCAATGCGATGTCGTTTTGACATCTCACAGTAATGTCGGTACTTCGATAGCAACTGGGAAAATTGCACGGGCGATCAAAATGAACACAAATGTTGGGCGCGTTTTGGCGCATGGTATTGCAGCGGTGCGCACGCTTTGGGTGGCGCTTTGTTTCGTGGGGCTCGCGGCAGGAGCCGCACACGCGCAGACATTCGTATTCAATAGCTTCGTGATCGAGGGAAACCAGCGCGTTGACGACGGAACCATCCTGACTTTTGGCGGGCTGGAGCCCGGTGATGGTCTCTCTGTGTCGGAACTGAACGAGGCTGGTCAGAGCATCCGCAACTCGGGACTTTTTGAAACGGTTGATCTGATCCCGCAGGGTAGCCGGCTTTTGATCCGTGTCGCGGAGTATCCGACAATCAACCGGATCAACATTGAGGGAAACAGCCGGCTTGATGATGCTGTCCTGCTCTCGCTGGTCCAATCACAACCGCGTCGGGTCTTTACGCCTGCGCAGGCCGAAGCCGATACAGCCGCGATAACAGGGGCATATGCGCGCCAGGGCCGGATCAATGCGTCGGTCACACCGCGGATCATTCGTTTGCCCGAAAACCGTGTCGATCTGGTGTTTGAAGTCACCGAATCCGGCGTCACCGAGGTCGAGCGGATTTCGTTCGTTGGTAACCGTACTTACTCTGAAGGGCGCTTGCGCCGCGTGCTGGAAACCAAGCAGGCGGGTCTTTTCCGCGTATTGGTCGGGCGCGACACGTTTTCGCCGGAACGGATTGCTCAGGATCGCGAGGCACTGAACGATTTTTACCAGTCGCGCGGATATGTCGATTTTGTCATTCAAAACGTTGACGTTTCACTGACCCGTGAGCGGGATGCCTATCTGGTGACCTATAACGTGCGTGAAGGGCAGCGTTTTTCATTCGGCAATGTCAGCGTCGAAAGCGAGATCGACGGTGTATCAGCGGCTGATTTTGCAGATGTTGTGCGTGTCCGCACGGGCGCCACATATTCGCCCGTGCCGGTCGATACCGACGTGAACCGGCTAGAGCGTCTGGCTATTGATTTGGGTCTGAATTTTGTCCAAGCGCAGCCGCGCATCACCCGCAATGAGCGGGCTTTGACGCTTGATGTGACCTATGTTCTGGTGTCCGGCCCGCGCATTTTTGTGGAACGGATCGATATCGAAGGAAACGGCACCACACTTGACCGTGTCATTCGCAACCAGTTCGAGCTTGTTGAGGGTGATCCTCTGAACCCCCGCGCTGTCCAGGAAAGTGCACGCCGCATTCGTGCGCTTGGGTTCTTTCAGGATGTAGCGGTCGATACGCGGGCAGGTTCCTCTAGCAATCAGGCGGTCATTGATGTCGACGTCGTTGAAGGGCCAACCGGTACGCTAAGTTTCGGCGCGAACTTCAATACAG
This sequence comes from uncultured Yoonia sp., assembly GCA_965364495.1. Lineage (GTDB taxonomy): Bacteria > Pseudomonadota > Alphaproteobacteria > Rhodobacterales > Rhodobacteraceae > Yoonia. Next base: position 3,865 of record CBDTYC010000157.1, read on the forward strand.
ATACCGGCGCCGCGCTTGTTGCGTCATACCGTCAGAGCAATTTTCAAGGGCGCGGTCAGCGCCTTGAATTTGATGTATCTACTGCGGAAACGAACCGGACCTTTAACTTTGGCTTTACAGAACCGCAGTTGCTTGGCCGTGACCTGCGCGGATCAATCGATCTGCGGTACCGGACAACAGACAACGAGAACGCACTTTATGACACCGAAGCGCTCCGGTTCAGTCCTGCGCTTAGTTTCCCGATCAGTGATGCCGGGCGTTTGGCAATTTACTACGCGCTTGAATTCGCGGATCTGAAAGACGTGTCTGACAGTGCCAGTACAATCATTCAGGCCGAAGAAGATTTCGGCGGTGTTTGGACGAATTCGGTAGGCTATGCGTATACCTTTGACAATCGTCGGACAGGTTTGAACCCGAATGCCGGTGTTATTTTGCGGTTCGGTCAGGAATTCGGGTTCGGCGACACGCAGTTCGTGAAAACAACCGCACTGGTCGGGGCTGAAACCAAAATACTTAACGAGGAGGTCACTCTGCGTGCCACTTTGGAGGGTGCCTTGCTTGACTTCAGCAAAGGCAACAGCCGCGTGACCGATCGCTTTTTTATGGGAAGCAGTGTGATGCGCGGCTTCGAAGCCGGCGGCATTGGTCCACGTGACGCAGATACCGACGATGCTTTGGGGGGCACAGCGTTTTCAGTCTTGCGCCTGGAGACAGAGTTCCCGCTCGGCTTGCCAAGTGAATACGGAATCACAGGCGGTGCATTCATCGACTACGGTGGCCTTTGGGATATTGGCATTGATCCGGGGCTCGTCGAGATTGACTCTAACGAGTTTATTGGACGTACCGTCGCCGGGCTTTCGATCTTCTGGTCGACGCCGATCGGTCCATTGCGCTTTAACTTTACCGAAGCTTTGGAAGCCGAAAGTTTCGACAACCCCAAAGCCTTTGATGTGACAATCTCGACGAGCTTCTGATGGGTTTGGTGCGTGTTTTCTTTGTGTGGCTAACGCTGGCATTGCCTGCGTTAGCCCAGCAAAGTGGCCCGCCCGTTCTGATTATCGACAGCGAGCGGGTGTTTTTCGAAACCACTTATGGGCGCCGGATCACTGATGAACTGGCCGCGCAAGCAGAGACGCTTCAGGCAGAAAACGACGAGATCGTAGCGCAGTTAACCCAAGAGGAACGAAGCCTCACGTTGCGGCGGCCGCAAATGTCGCTAGAGGAATTTCGCGCCGAGGCAGAAGCCTTTGACACAAAGGTCCAGGAAGTCCGCCGTGTTCGTGACGCCAAGAATGTCGACCTGCAAGTCGCCAGCGCCGAAGCGCGCGCACAGTTCGAAGAACGCGTGCAGGGGATTGTGGCCAATATCATGCTGGAACGTGGCGCGACATTGGTGCTAGAGCAGCGCAATGTGGTTTTGTCGGTGCGTACGGCGAACATTACCGATGATACCATAGCCCGAATTGATAGCGAGCTTGGTGACGGTCAGCCCTAGCGTTTGCTTGCCGGGATGCCGCCGCCTTGTTAGTGATGGTTAATAGCGGACTAAATCCGCATCTCCTTGAAGGAAAAACATATTATGACTGAACCCGTCACAACCGCTGATATCCAGCTGATCCAGAAAATCCTGCCACACCGTTATCCGTTTTTGTTGGTGGACAAGGTTCACAGCATCGACGGAACCACGTCGGCGGTTGGCATCAAGAACGTCACGATGAACGAACCGCATTTTCAGGGCCATTTCCCCGGAAACCCGATCATGCCCGGTGTAACGATCGTCGAAGCGATGGCCCAAACAACGGCCGTCATGGTCGGCGCGTCGCTAGGTCTGACAGAAGGCAATTTGCTGGTTTACTTCATGGCGATTGACGCATGCAAATTCCGCCGCAAAGTTGTGCCGGGTGACGTGCTTGAAATGCACGTTGAGACAACCCGCGGCAAGCCGGGTGGTAAGGTCTGGCGTTTCAAGGGCGTGGCGACCGTTGACGGTGAATTGGCCGCCGAAGCGGAATTCACCGCAATGATGGACATGCAAGGCTGATGGCGGACATCCATCCTTCTGCCATCATCGCGGATGGTGCGCAGATCGGCGCGGACTGCAAAATCGGCCCGTTCTGCGTGGTCGGAGCTGAAGTTGTCCTGGCCGAGCGGGTAGTGCTGAAAAGCCATGTCGTCATCGACGGCGACACACAGGTTGGTCCTGATACGGTCATCTTTCCTTTTGCCGTTATTGGCGAAATCCCGCAGGATCTTAAGTTCGACGGCGAAAAATCGCGTTTGCGGATCGGTGCGCGCAACCGCATTCGCGAACATGTCACCATGAATACCGGCACAACCCATGGCGGCGGCGAGACGAAGATCGGCGATGATGGATTGTTTATGGCGGGCTGCCATATTGCGCATGATGCGCAGATCGGGAACCGCGTAATCGTAGTGAATTCGTCTGCTGTTGCCGGCCACTGCGTCATCGAAGACGATGTGATTATCGGTGGCCTGTCAGGTGTGCATCAATGGGTGCGTATCGGGCAGGGCGCGATCATTGG
>CBDTYC010000158.1:0-6359 GCA_965364495.1 uncultured Yoonia sp.
GTCAAGAGGCGGCGCAGGTACTTCAGGCGCTCTATAGCCGCCTTGAGGCCGGACGCAGCCTCGAACCTGGTGATCTGGACCGCGAATTGCGGATGGGATCAGAGCCTGTTCGCAGCGGTGACCAGATCGAGTTGTTTAAAGGTGAAACCACGCGCGTTGAAATCAAGACCCGCAAAAAGCTGGTCGAACCGCGGACTGACGCGCAGAAAGCTTATGTCAAATCGCTGTTTGCGAACGAATTGGCCTTTGGCATTGGCCCTGCTGGTACGGGCAAAACCTATCTGGCCGTGGCCGTTGGCGTGAATATGCTGATCAGCGGGCATGTCGACAAGATTATCTTGTCGCGCCCTGCCGTCGAAGCGGGCGAAAAACTGGGCTATTTGCCCGGTGATATGAAGGACAAGGTCGATCCTTACATGCAGCCGCTTTACGACGCATTGAACGACTTTTTGCCCGGCAAACAGTCTGCCAAAATGATGGAAGAAAAGGTGATCGAAATTGCACCTTTGGCTTTTATGCGCGGCCGGACCCTGTCAAACGCCTTTGTCGTGCTGGACGAGGCGCAAAACGCGACAACCATGCAGATGAAGATGTTTTTGACCCGTCTGGGTGAAGGCTCTCGCATGGTGATCACCGGCGACCGCACCCAGATCGATTTGCCGCGCGGTGTGAATTCGGGCCTTTGGGATGCAGAGCGTTTGTTGAAAAGCATCCCCAAGATCAGCTTTAATTACTTCACTTCGAAAGACGTCGTTCGTCATCCATTGGTTGCTGCGATCATCGAAGCCTACGAAAAAGATGACAAGGTCTAAGTAATGCCAAGTTCCTGCAAACCGCGCCCAAGTCGATCTGTCCCATGACCGTCGACTGCAACATCGAGGATGCCCGCTGGACCGATATTGCCGAACTTGCGCAAATCGCAACGGACGCGGTTTTCGACCGCCTTGGATTAGAACCATCGGTGTTCGAGGTTAGTCTGCTGGCCTGTGATGATGCGCGCATCATGACGCTTAATACCGATTTTCGTGGCAAGCCGGCTGCAACAAACGTCCTCAGTTGGCCCTCTGACGAACGCGCGGCCGCTGTGGAAGGTGAAATGCCGGATTTGCCCCGGCCCGGCCCTGATTCGGAGATTGGCGATATTGCCATCGCATTTGATACCTGCGCACGAGAGGCAGTAGCGGCAGACACATCAATGCGTGATCATACGCTGCACTTACTTGTTCATGGTACCTTGCATTTGTTGGGTTTCGACCACGAGCGTGACCGCGACGCCACCCTTATGGAGGGGTTGGAAACAGAGATACTTGGCAAATTGGGTGTGCGTGACCCATATAGGGACTAGAAGGGCCAATTGGTCCACATAGGTAAGGATAAAATGGGCGATACTGTCGACGGTTCTTCTAGTGCAGCGCAAAGCGCGCCGGAAGATGACATAGAAACAACACCGGGTCTGCTGACACGTATGCGACTGGCATTCAGCGCGCCACCCCCCCCCGAAGTTGATGAAAACACCCCAACAGATACGAGTCTCGCGGCGGTTTCCGTGCTTGGCATGCTCAATTTGCGCCGTATGCGGGTAGAAGACGTTTCAGTCCCCAAGCCCGACATCGTAGCCGTACCTGTGACGATTACCAAAGACGAATTGGTCGAGGTTTTCAGATCAAGCGGGATGACACGTCTGCCGGTTTATGACGGTACGCTGGACACTCCGATCGGGATCGCGAACCTCAAGGATTTTGCACTGCGCCATGGTTTTAACAGCGATGCCGAGCCGATGGACCTGCGCGAAATGGTGCGCCCGTTGATCTATGTGCCGCCGTCGATGCCGTTGGGCGTGTTGCTGCAAAAGATGCAGGCAGAGCGTATTCACATGGCTTTGGTCATTGATGAATACGGTGGCACGGATGGTCTGGTGACGATCGAAGACGTGATCGAGCAGGTCGTTGGCGAAATCGAAGACGAACACGACATCGAAGAGGCGAAAAGCTGGATTCTGGAAAAGCCGGGCTGCTACTTGGCGCAGGCGCGTACCGATCTGGATGACTTCGAGGCCGAGATCGGCATGGTCCTGACAGACCCCGAAGAGATCGACGAAGAAGAAATCGACACGCTTGGTGGATTGGTCACGATGCTGGCCGGACATCTGCCTGCACGTGGTGAAGTGATCCTGCATCCCGATGGTCCGGAATTCGAGGTGGTCGACGCCGATCCGCGCCGGATCAAACGTCTGCGCGTGCGCCTGACACCGGCAAAGAATGGCTGATCTGCCCGCGTTACTTAACGCACGTTCCAAGTGGTCCCGTTTTGCAATCCTCGCGGCAATTGGCTGCCTTGCCGGGCTGGGGCAGGCCCCGACGAACCTTTGGTTTGTCACGGTCTTGGCCTTTTCGGCAGTTTTCGTGGTGTACCCTTCTGCTGTCTCACCAAGGCAGGCGGCGTTCCATCTTTGGGCGTTCGGATTTGGTTACTTCGCATTCAGCCTGCGCTGGATCATAGAGCCGTTCCTGGTTGATATTGCCCGTCATGGATGGATGGCCCCGTTCGGAATTTTTCTTATGGCGACAGGTGCGGCGCTGTTCTGGGCCCTTGCGGGTTGGCTGGCAGCAAGGCTGGCGCCGCGTCGCGTTCTGATGCTCGCGCTTTTGCTGGTCGGGGCCGAAGTGACACGGTCGCTGATCCTCACGGGGTTTCCATGGGCTTTGATCGGGCACATCTGGGTGCCAACACACTTGGCGCAACTGGCCGCGTTTGGCGGTCCGCATCTGCTATCGCTGGTCACCGTTGTTGCGGGCCTTAGTTTGGCGTCATTTGTCGGAAAGGACCGTGTTGTCGGGCTTGTCGGACTAGGTAGTTTGATAGCCCTGTCGGTTGTCTTGCGCCCAAATCCTGCGGCTGTTCCAAGTGCCGATCTGCCGATCGTAAGGTTGGTCCAGCCCAATGCGCGGCAAGATCAAAAATGGAACGCGGCCTATCGGGATGTCTTTTTGAACCGGTTGATAGAACTGACAAGTGAGGGAAGCGCACCTGATCTTGTCGTATGGCCAGAAACTGCGGTGCCGTTCTTGCTGGACCAAATAGAGGATGACCTGCGCATATTCTCTGATGCCGCCCGCAGTGCGCCGCTGGTTTTCGGGATTCAGCGTCGCGACGCGCAAAGTCGCTACTACAACAGCCTTGTTGTGATGGGGGCTGGCGGCGTGGTCGAAAGCATATACGACAAACGCCATTTGGTCCCGTTTGGCGAATATATCCCGGGCGGACACCTGCTTGGACGGTTTGCACCTTCGGGACTGGCGGCCAACCTTGGTGGCGGGTTCACGTCCGGTTCCACAGAGGGCGCCATCATCTTGCCGGGGATTGGCGCTGCTGTCGCTTTGATCTGTTATGAAGGTATCTTCGCCGAAGAAATCAACTATGGTCGTGACCGCCCGAGACTGTTGTTGCTAATCACGAATGACGCTTGGTTCGGCGAAGCGGTTGGCCCGCAGCAACACCTTGCACAGGCGCGTTTGCGCGCGATTGAACAGGGTCTGCCGATGGTCCGTGTGGCCAACACCGGTATAAGCGCGATGATTGATGCAAAGGGGCGGGTGACAGCGTCGATGCCGATGGGAATGGACGGCGCGTTGGATGCGGCATTACCGCGTGCCTTGCCTGCAACCGCCTATAGCCGGACCGGCGATTGGCCTTTCTTGGCTGTTTTGGCCCTCGTGATGTTGCTGGTCCATCGGGTTCGCAGTGGCAATAGCGATTGACCTTCCCGGCTGCTCACCCTAGAGGAGAGGCAGTTCTGTCACAACGGCTTCCTGACGTGGCAGATTGTATTATTGGAGCATTTCCCCATGGCACGCAGAGACTATGTTTTCACTTCGGAATCCGTTTCCGAGGGGCACCCTGACAAGGTTTGTGACCGCATTTCAGATGCGATCCTTGACGCGTTCTTGTCCGAAGAACCAGAGGCACGCGTTGCTTGCGAAACCTTCGCAACAACGAACCGTGTTGTCATCGGGGGCGAGGTTGGCCTGTCTGATCAAAACAAACTGAAAGATTACATGGGGCGCGTGGAAGGGATCGCGCGCGCGTGCATCAAAGATATTGGCTACGAGCAGGAAAAATTCCACCATGCGACCTGCAGGATCACCAATCTGTTGCATGAACAATCGGCCCACATCGCCCAAGGCGTCAATGCGGCAGAGAACAAGGCAGAAGGCGCGGGCGACCAAGGCATCATGTTTGGCTATGCGACCACAGAAACCGCAGAGTTAATGCCTGCGCCTATTCAATACGCGCATGCAATCCTGCGCCGACTTGCAGAGGTGCGCAAATCCAATCAGGAACCAACCCTGCGTCCTGATGCGAAAAGTCAGATCTCGTTGCGCTATGCAGATGGCAAACCGGTCGAGGTGACATCAATCGTGCTGTCCACACAACACGCCCATGAAAGCCAGACCAGCGCTGATATCCGCGACATCGTCGAGCCATATATTCGTGAGGTTCTGCCTTCCGGTTTTATCACGCCCAAGACCGAATGGTGGGTGAACCCGACCGGCACGTTTGTAATCGGTGGCCCTGACGGGGATGCGGGCCTGACAGGTCGCAAGATCATTGTGGATACATACGGCGGCGCTGCTCCGCATGGCGGGGGCGCGTTTTCGGGCAAGGATCCGACAAAGGTTGACCGCTCTGCAGCCTACGTTGCGCGCTATCTGGCCAAGAACGTCGTGGCAGCTGGCATGGCAGAGCGTTGTACCATTCAGTTGAGCTATGAGATCGGCGTGGCAAAACCGCTGTCGATTTATGCAGATACGCACGATAGTGGCGAAGTTGACCCCGTCGCGATTGAACGCGCGATTGCGCAAGTGATCGATCTGACCCCGCGCGGTATTCGTGAACACCTGGGCCTGAACCGTCCGATCTACGAGCGTACAGCAGCCTACGGTCACTTTGGTCGCGCCCCCGAGGCCGATGGCGGCTTTAGCTGGGAACGCACTGACCTTGTTGATGCACTAAAGGCTGCGGTCTAAAGAAATGGGTAAGGTGGATATTGCTCCACCTTACTTGCCATTGCGACTGTTTTGATAAGACATCACTTGCGCGATCGCCTGATTGCACAACGTGGGCACAGTTGTTAAAGCCCGCCGCATGACCAAGACCAAACACCCATCTGGCGCCCCGTGGCGCAACTTTTATGGCCGTTTTCGCGGCAAAACGATCCGTGCATCGCAGCATGATTATCTTGAAAATGACCTTGCACCCTTGTCACCCGGTCCGGTTTCCTGGGAAGAAAACCCTGATCGCGTGCCGTTGGACCTAAGTGATGTATTTGGTGACAAGGATATTTGGCTTGAAATCGGTTTTGGTGGTGGTGAACATCTGGTGCATATGGCCGAAACCTACCCTCAAATCGGGTTGATCGGCTGTGAGCCATTCATCAATGGTGTCGCCATGTTGTTGGGCAAAATCCGCAAAGCAGAGGTGGAAAATCTACGCGTCTATCCCGGTGATGTACGCAATCTGTTTGATGTGTTGCCCGCTGAGACGTTAAGCAAAGTGTTTCTAAACTACCCTGACCCATGGCCGAAAAAGCGACATCACCGTCGACGGTTTGTCACTCCCGAGCATCTTGCACCTTTGCACCGTGCAATGAAGCCGGGAGCAGAATTGCGTGTTGCCACAGACATACCTGATTATGTTCGTCAGACGCTTGAAGAGGTTCCAAAGCAAGGTTTTGAATGGCTGGCTGAAGGGCCTGCGGATTGGCGTGATCCTTGGGCTGACTGGACCTCGACCCGCTACGAGCAGAAGGCGCTGCGCGAAGGCCGTACACCGCATTATCTGACCTTTCGCAGGCTGTGAGTGCCCGACCATCCAGCGCGGAGTTTTTTGGGCAAGTTGTTGGTGCGGCGATGGACGCTGACCGGACCCTGCGTTATCAGGCTTTGCGAGCGATAAGGAATTTCTAATGTCTGGCCACGGCACCCCGATCCCAATGACGTCCCGACCTTGCGGCCCCCTAAAAGGCGAGGCCAATGTACCGGGCGACAAATCCATCTCGCACCGGTCCCTGATCCTTGGTGCGATGGCCGTTGGTCAAACCCACATCACTGGCCTGCTTGAGGGCGAAGATGTGCTGGATACCGCCAAGGCGATGCAAGCGTTTGGCGCGACGGTCACGAACCATGGCGGTGGAAAGTGGACTGTATCCGGTGTTGGTGTCGGCGGTTTTTCTGAACCGGACAACGTTATTGACTGCGGCAATTCCGGCACCGGTGTGCGGTTGATTATGGGCGCGATGGCCACCTGTCCGATCACTGTGACATTCACAGGGGATGCATCCCTGAACGGCCGTCACATGG